>CAYTDR010000318.1:7299-8088 GCA_964436185.1 uncultured Candidatus Obscuribacterales bacterium
ACATGCCGGACATGTCCATGCCTTGCATGGTGCCTTTGGTCGTGTTCGACATGCCGGACATGTCCATGCCTTGCATGGTGCCTTTGGTCGTGTTCGACATGCCTGACATGTCCATGCCTTGCATAGAGCCTTTTGTTGTGTTCGACATGCCGGGCATGTCCATGCCTTGCATGTCACCGCCCTTTTGACCACCGGCAGCACTCGACAATCTCTTTGAATTGTCATCCAGATCTGGGCGTTGAGAAGAGTTGCCTGTCACGCCTTGCGCCGCTGGCTGCAGGCAAACTGTGATGCCCAGAAACGCACTAAATAATGCTCCGCCTGAATGTCGAATGCGATACGGCACTCTCATGTGATGATTCGGCTACCAGAGACCGAGTGAACGTTAGTAAATTGATTCAAAGACACGCCAGACTCCCAAGTCCCTCGTCGGCGCTGGTTTTTCTCGACTCAATATTATACTTTGAACTCTGATCAACTTGATTAACTCAGTCGTCAAGACAGGTCCGTCCTTCTTCAACCTTCATTAATTGACGGCTCCGTTGTACGCTCGACTGCTGACTGACTTCTGAACTTTCTTCAGCATGCCTTATTTCGCGTCGTGAAAGATGATGCCCAGAGTGTGACGATGTCCGGACCGGAGGCGGCTGACGCCGTGCCTCATGTTGACGCGATGGAAGCCTTTCGTTCCTTTTACGGGACGCTGGTGAACGGCGAAGATCACTCCATCTCCTTGCTCCAGTGGAACCACCATTGGTCTTGTCTGCATGCGTGGCCTTTGCTCGGTCA
>CAYTDR010000319.1:0-8076 GCA_964436185.1 uncultured Candidatus Obscuribacterales bacterium
CCGTTTTCATCAGGCGCCTGATGCTGCGAAACCATGAATCCATGCTATGGGGCGCGCGCGCGCGAGTCCGCTGAAAACCTCACATTGTTTTGCTTCCCCGACAGTCGCTGTCGTCCATGGGCGACGATGCCGGAGAAGCGGCGCAGGTGTTTGTGACTTATTTCACCCGCAGCAGGCGGGCATGCCGCAGTGCAGCGCGCGCCTAGAACTTGAAATTGATCATCTTCTTCGCGATAGCAGCAACAGCACATGCGGCTGATCCTTCTATCAACATGTTTTCGTTCTCGAGGAACTCGAACATCGTCGAGGCGATGTCAGACTCATCAACTTCAACCCATTCATCAACGAGTTCTTGAACCAACGGCAACGTGACTGTATCTACCTCGACATTGCCAGAGATACCGTCTGCCAACGTGTATTCAGGAGCTATTTGAACAATCCGCCCTTGTTGAACCGCTTTCATCATAGTAGGCGAGCTTTTCGCGACCACCCCTACAACGCGGCAGTCCGGATTGATTGCCTTTGCTACCACACCAACACCGCTCGCCAATCCACCACCGCCGACAGCAACAATAATAGTTGAGAGCTTGGGAACTCGCTCGAACATTTCGAGCGCCAGTGTCCCCTGTCCGCAAATGACTTCCGGATTGTTGTAAGGAGAGACGTAGAAACCTTTTTTCTCTTGTGCCATTCGGCGGGCGAACCGTTCCGTCTCGGCAGGATCATCCCCATGTTTGATAATGCCGACGCTGTAGCGGTCTAGCATCTTTAGTTTTCGGGGTGAGACGTTCTCAGGAACACAGATTGTCACTTCACGATCTGTGAACAAAGCCGCCTGCGCTACGCCCATGGCGTGATTGCCCACAGAGGCGGAATAAACCTTCACGAGCCCCTTCTCCCGAGCCCAGCTCAGTGCATTTAAGGCACCGCGAAGCTTAAAGGAGCCAGTATTCTGAATGTTTTCCAGTTTCATCCATACTTCGGCTTTGGATACGTCGCTCAACCAATAGCTTTTGGCTAGCGGGGTATTCAAACTAATTCCCTTGATACGCTTTTGCGCGACCAGAACATCTGAAAGACTAACTCTGTCTATTACCATCAAAGCAATACCCGAAACGCGATATGGGCACTCCGTGTTGGCTCTCTGCCAGCACATTTTTGTCAGTCTATCAGGGCCAAGACCTATTCTTCAACATCTGGGAGAGCCCAATTTGTCTATGTTACCGAGCGGTCCGGTGTATTCCCATTAAGGAAGTCCATAATAGCCGTCCGAATGGGACTTTGGTGACTCGACCGTCAGACACATTTTTCCCAAAGTCCTGCAATCGTGGTGACGACGGTAGCTTGCCCTGATTCAAAAATCAATCGATCTCTCGTCCCAAGTTACAATATAGAAAGCACCCCCTCTCTCTTCTCAATATTGATGATTTTCGGTTATGGCAGGTCAGCGTCCAAAATCTGACGATGCAATCTCCGTCCATTTAACGGAAGGACTGTTGGCGCACCTTCTCAACCAGACGCCGGTCCTCTCGTTCATAAAAGATGACGAAGGTCGATATCTATACGCCAGCAGGAACTTTTATCAGTTTTTCAGAGTTCGTGCCGAGGATGTGATAGACAAAACTGACTTCGATTTCCTGCCCATGGAGATCGCCAAACAGTTCACCGACAATGACAATGTTGTTCGGAACGAAGGTATTGCGCTGGAAACGATCGAGTCTGTTCCTTTCGAGAACAAGGAGATTCGCAGCCTAGTGCACAAATTTCCTTTGCCAGGTCCGGACGGCAAGCGCTACGTGGGCGGTACCACCATTGATATTACCGACAGAATTGAAGCTCAGGAGTTGGGCGCAAAGCTGGCAGCTATTGTCGACTTTTCTCACGACGCTATAATCGGAGCAACTACAGGCGGTATCATAAATTCATGGAATAAAAGCGCCGAAAGAATTTTCGGATACTCTTGCGCCGATATTCTCGGCAATCGCTTCGACATGCTCGTGCCGAACGAAGCTGAGAAGGCAGAACTTGCTGAATTGTTCCAATCGCTACAAGAAGTCGATGGACATGAAATCGTGTTTCGAACGAAACACGGGCACAGACTGGATGTCTCGATTACCATCTCGATGATTCGCGACGACGACGCGATCATAGGAACATCGATTATTGCCCGAGACATTACCGGAAAGAAAGAAACAGAGGAGAAACTGAAACGGGCCGCGGTGGAGCTATCCTCAGCGCGTGATCAGGCTTTGGAAGCCTCGAACTTGAAATCGGCCTTCGTCGCCAATATCTCGCATGAGTTGCGAACACCGCTCACTGGAATAACGGGAATTGTCGAATTGCTCTCAGCTACAAAGCTCGATGACTATCAAATTGCACTGATCAAACTCCTGGAAGAGTCAGCGGACTCGCTGTTGACGATCGTCAACGACATACTCGACCTGTCGAAGATCGAGGCGGGAAAGGTAGTGATTGAGAAAGCGCCATTCAATCTATTATTTCTTGTACAAGAATGCGCACGACTATTGGCTGCCACCATAAAAGGCAATGATGTGGTGCTGAGAACCAGCATAGATCATCGGATACCGGAGTTTATCATCGGCGATGCTGAACGTATCCGACAGGTCCTGACCAATCTTCTGGCCAATGCGATCAAGTTTACGGACAGCGGATTCGTGGAAGTATTCACGCTTTTGGATGGTCAGGATGAGAAAACCGTCACGGTGAAATTGATAGTCAAAGACAGTGGTATCGGTATCTCGGAAAAAGAGCAGCGGCTGCTTTTCCTTCCGTTTACTCAGGTCGATGGCTCTACCACAAGAAAGTATTCAGGCACAGGATTAGGGCTTAGTATCAGCAAGCAACTAGTTGAAACCATGGGTGGTACCATCGGAGTTACGAGCGTGAAGGGCGAAGGTACTGAATTTTGGTGTAAGATTTCTTTCGCCAAGTGCCTCAACGAGAGTCCCGTTGAGGACTACAGCCGAAATCAAGAGAATAAATACGATGACTCTTATCGAAATAAACAGGTCCTGCTCGTAGAAGACAACCCCCTCTTAAGAAAACTGGTTCTTCAACAGCTCAGCAACATTGGTATCGAAGCGTTTGCTGTCACGAACGGCTTAGAAGCAGTCGAGGCAGTGAAAGCAAACGCATTTGATGTAATCTTAATGGACTGTCAACTGCCTGCTATGGACGGCTTCGAGGCGACCCGCATTATTCGTAAATTAGAAGCCGACCTAAACAGATACACTCCAATAATCGCCCTGACTGCCGGTGCCATGATGGGAGATCGAGAGAGATGCTTGGAGCACGGTATGGACGACTATATGAGCAAACCGGTTAGCCTGGCGACCTTAAGGGAAAAGCTTCTTCAATGGATGGAGCTGAAACAGAGCCGGCAAAGTTAGTAGATTACCAGCGAATCCTTCTGCTACCAAGTCACTCGCCGCGGCTTGCGTAGTGATAAGTTTGGCTCTACAAGTTTATGCGTTGATTTGAAAGACATTTTCCTGGTAGTCATCCCCGTTCAGCTATAAGCTGCCCTTCAGCCAATCGTTTCGCTACCTATTTGCTTCAAGAAGATGTAGCAGTTTGTCAATCTCAGTCTCGTCGTTGAAAAAATGCACGGCGACACGAACACAATCTGCTCGCAAGGACGTGATCACGGCATTGTTTAAGAGTGCTCGATGGATATCAGTCGAGCTTACACTCGGGTGTTTGAATGAAACTATACCGGACCACAAGCTCCCCTCGCGCGGGCTGACAATCTGGCATTCCAGCTGGGTCAGTCCGGCGCAGAGGCGATCGGTGAGGAATTTGACCCGGCTGGTGATGTTTTCGATGCCCACTGCCAACAACAGCTCAAGACTCTTGGACAATCCGATGTACTCAGAGTAGTTCATGGTGCCTTCCTCGAAGCGCTTTGCCGAAGGCTGGATACGGCTCTTCACTTGAGATAGAGTTTCAATGTCGTAGTCGAAGGGTCTTTCCAGGGAAAACCATCCCATATTCGGCACTTTTCCCCCGACAAGCCAATGCGGTGCGACATAAAGCAAACCTGCTCCAGGCGGAGACAATAGCCATTTCTGCGAACCCGAGGCGACAAAGTCAGCCTGGCTCTCCCGGCAGGAGAAGGGCAGCACGCCCAAACCTTGAATGGCATCGATAATGTAAATGATTCCTCTTTCTTTGCACAGCTGTCCAAGCGCGTTGACATCTCTCCTCACTCCATCGTCAAATTGAACGAAACTAACGGATAGTGCGCGGGTATTTTCAGTGATTGAATTCATTACGGAATCCAGCGTGACTCGCGGTCTCAAGTAATCGGGACTTTCCGGTTCGAGCCACTTGACCTTAACTCCCTGTTCTTCCAGCGCCAGCCAGGGGACGATATTGGCGGGAAACTCGCCGCGCGGCAATAATAGTTCATCTCCATCACGCCAATCGATGATTCGGGAAGCCAGCCAGAGTGCGAAACTGGTATTTTTTGCGAAGCCAACTGATTCTACTGCGCAGTCGAGCAGCGTTGCCGCTCGTTTTCTGGTAACTTCTGCTTCCGCCATCCAATCGAAAAAGGCTTTCGCACTCTCATACATCATTGACTCAGTGAACTGATTCAGCGCAGCCACTGTCGGTGCAGGCAACGGGCCGCTTGCCGAGGAAAGAAAATAGCTGTAGCGGCTCTTAATGGGAAAGAGTTCTCTCAATCTCTCGATGGGTATTGTCATCTGTCTCCGGCGAACAACGAAGGAACGGTACTGATGGACGAGGAAAGGCAGTTATGCATTAAAACAACGCGGAACTGCGGGCGTGATTAAAAACATATAGTAATCGAGAAGTTACGTTATCCGACAACTATAGACGCCCTTTTCATCAGGGTTTTCAATTGACGAAAGGAAATAGAGAACGATTGGTCCGCTCGGCCGGCACAGTTGTCATGCGAAAGGCGAGCATATATCCTATGTATGCATCATGCATTTTGCGCCTGATTGGCGTAAGTGCAGCGAATGTATCTTGACGCGTTGAGTGGAGGAAGGGGTATGACAGTGACACAGAGCAGTACAGTGACCACGTGCAAGCTCTTGGTTGGCGGAGAGTGGAAGGAATCCAGCGCCACTGAATATGGAGACATCTATAACCCTTCGACTGGCGAGGTAATTGCCAGAGTGCCCATGGGCGGCGAGCGAGATGTAGATCAGGCTGTTCAAGCGGCGAAAATCGCTTTCGAAGAATGGAAAGAAGTCCCTGTAGTAGAGCGCGCACGCGTCATGTTCCGCTTCAAAGCGCTTTTAGAAGAGCACTACGAAGAGATCGCCAGATGTGTAACCAGAGAGCATGGAAAGACTCTTCCGGAAGCTCGCGCATCGGTGCAAAGAGGCATCGAAGTGGTGGAATTCGCCTGCGGTATTCCCAGCCTAATTACAGGTGAATCGATAGAGAATATCGCCCGTGATGTCGACTGCGAGACAATTCGTCATCCTCTAGGTGTTTGTGCTGGTATCACTCCATTTAACTTCCCTGCCATGGTGCCGTTATGGATGTATCCGATTGCCATCACCTGCGGTAATACGTTCGTCCTCAAACCCTCGGAGAGAGTGCCCCTGACCAGTCTACTTATTGCAGAGCTGCTGCAAAAGGCAGGCTTGCCGAAGGGTGTATTCAATATCGTCCATGGTGGCAAAGATTGCGTCAACGCGCTTCTCACTCATCCGGACATTCGAGCCATTTCCTTCGTGGGAAGCACGCCGATCGCCAAATATGTTTATGAAACCGGAACTAAACACGGCAAACGAGTTCAGGCTGCCGGAGGCGCTAAGAATCACATTATCGTTCTGCCAGACGCTGACATGGATCAAACCGCGAAAGCCCTCCAGGCATCCGCGTTCGGCTGCGCCGGGGAGCGTTGTATGGCCGGATCTCTTGCCGTGCCCGTCGGTGATGCAGCGGACAAACTGATACCGCGGCTTGTGGCGCTTGGTGAAGCGATGAAAGTCGGTCGAACAGACGTGGACAACAATCCTGATATGGGTCCTGTTATCAGTTCCGAACACCTTTCCCGCGTTCGCATGCTGATCGATAAAGGAGAGTCGGAAGGCGCTAAAGTCGCGCTTGATGGAAGAACCGTGAAAGTCAGTGAGGCCCCCAATGGATTCTTCGTCGGACCGACGATTCTAGATCATGCCTCCGCTGACATGTCTTGCGTCAAAGAAGAGATCTTCGGACCCGTCCTCTCCGTTGTGCGTCTGGCAACCGTCGAAGATGCTATAGAATTCGGCAAAAATTGCCCATATGGCAACGGCGCCGTTATCTTCACGAACAGCGGACGTGCTGCTCGTGAGTTCAAACGCCACTTCAATGCCGGTATGATCGGAATAAATGTCGGCGTGCCTGCTCCTATGGCCTGGTTTCCCTTTACCGGTTGGAATAACTCCTTCTATGGCGACCTGCACATCCAGGGACGGGAAGGCATTCAGTTCTACACTCAGCAGAAGATGACAATGACTCGCTGGTTTGCCCCAGCCAAAGGTGAGTTCCAGGATCCAATCTGGAAGACTCGCAACAAGTAAGGCTACGGTACGGCTGAATCTTTGGAGAGGGCGAGCAATCGCCCTCTCTTTTTACGCGCTTTTCTTAACTGGAGCGCATTTGCTCAGGCATGGGCTCAGGCATTCGCTTTGAGGCAGGACCACCGTGCAAGTCGGCAGCCAATTCTGATTTGCCTTGACCGAGTGGGACTCGCCAGGAAGCTCAAAGGTACTTCAAGGGTACTTCGAACAGTTTCTCCGTCAGCCTGAATTGGGAGCTGTATCATTGTCCTCGGCGGATTGCCAGCATCTGCGCCTTCTTTCAGGAACATGCCAAAAAGAAGTGGCTCGGGCAGTCGACTCTTGGCAATTAGTTTCGCCCCAACATTGATTCGCAATTGGCAGGTGCTGTAAGCTATGTTGCATATATCAATGGTCGAGTGCGGTTGTTCACAGCATTCGACCTGGCAACTTCATAGCAGGCAAAAAATGGCAGACAAGGAAAAGATAGTTCCCGGCAATGTACCAGGCAACCTTTTCGTTGATACCAATTGCATCAATTGCGACACATGCCGAGCTATTGCCCCGACCATCTTTGGAGAGTTTGGTGACTTCGCGGGCGTGAAGAAGCAGCCTTCAACGCATGACGAACAACGCCTGGCAATGAGAGCGCTTTTGTGTTGTCCCACTGGCTCCATTGGTACACTGCAGTCAAATGATTCAACACTGGTTTTGGACGACTTTCCGCTCCTGGTCAACCGCAATGTCTATCACTGCGGTTTCAACTCCGCCAAGTCGGCGGGCGGCTTTAGCTACTTAGTGATTCATCCTGATGGCAATTGGATGATCGACGCCCCCAGATTTCATCGTCGTGTTGAGAATTTTCTCGACGCCAATGGAGGGCTGAAATACATCTTTCTAACTCATAAAGACGACTGTGCCGACGAGCAAAAATACGCCACTAGATTTGGTGCCCAGCGCATCATTCACACGAGAGAACTTGAAGCTCAGCCGAAAGCAGAGCTGGTGGTTGAAGGATTCGATCCGATTCAGATCGAGCCGGACTTTACCATTATTCCTCAACCGGGACATACCGACGGACATTGCATGCTTTTGTATGACAATAAATACCTGTTTTCCGGTGATGTATTCACTTGTGACCGATACCATCCAGGTCTAAACGTCTGGCCGCCGCTCTGGACGTGGGGTTCATGGTCAGAGCTGCTTAAGTCCCTGGAGACTTTGCGTAATTTCGAATTTTCCTGGGTACTGCCAGGTCATGGACGACGCGCCCACGCCGCACCAGATATAATGGCAAGACAGTTGGATGAGGCAATAAAACAAGCGCAAAACCTGAAAGATGAGGATAGCTTGGAGCGGCTTGCCAACTTAAATTACTATGCTTCTTCGCTGACCGACTTGCAAATGACGAAGGAAGCGGCAATAGTTCGCCAACGATACACGGACATGAGCGAGCGACTTGCTGCTACGAGCGCTCAGCCAAACAATAACGCATAGGTCTTTCTTACTTCCCAGATTCGAGCCTTTC
>CAYTDR010000320.1:0-8070 GCA_964436185.1 uncultured Candidatus Obscuribacterales bacterium
CTGCAAGAGGATTACGAATCAGGGAATAGCGAAACTAGCCGGTCTTCGCAGCTTGCAGAGTGTGGATCTTTCCGAGTGCTCGATTGATGACGAATCAGTGCGCCTGCTTGCGAAACTGCCGAAGCTCGAGGGCTTGACTCTGACTTCCTGCAAAGGATTGACCCCGAAGTGCATTCAGTCGATTGTCTCCATCAAAAATCTGAGCGAATTGAGACTATTCAGAACTTCACTCTCGCATCGAGAAGTGTCGATGTTGAAGGTGCTGCCTAAACTTAGAGATCTGGACTTGGACAATAGTCAGTTGACCGATGAGAACATTGATGATTTGTTGCACCTAAAGCAACTACAATGTCTTCGAATTGACAATGTCGACGTGTCTGAATCGTCTCTGGCTAAACTGGCGGTTCTTCCGAAACTTAACTACCTTCATATTCGCAATTGCGAACAAATCACTTCCAATGGTGTCAAACGACTCCGCAAGCAGCTCATAAACTGTCAGGTTCACCATCGTCAAAGCGAGTACCTCATGGGCGGCATTAATTTCGGCGACCTCTAGGTTGGGAACTTGTTTAAGGCGGACCTGGTTGGCCCGGTTGAGTGAAGCCTCCTGCGATACGGACAACCTGTAAAATCTCCATTGCCTGAAGTGAGTTTTTTTCGCCGTTGGTTACGGCGAAATGGATAATAAGACCTTCGTGGCTGTTGCAAGCTGAACTGGCGAGTTTGTATATCGATAAGAACTGGAAATTGGCTCTGTGAGTGACAGTTTGGTTGTATTGTTGTAGGATCTGGTTTGCATTAAGCACGACCAAACCAGTATCAGTTGGAAGCACAGTGAATTATTCGACCATACTATTTGACTTCGACGGAACCATCACACCATCCCTGCCCCTATGGTTGAGAGCGTATCAGTTCGCGCTCGAAACTTATGGTATCGCCATCGGTGCTAAGGAAGTTGTTGACTCATGCTTTTACAGATCATGGTCGGATGTGGTGGCACATTTCGATTTATCGTGTGAAAAGGAATTCGGTCGGCTGGTCCATGAAGGGCTGGAAAACGCTTTCGATGAGGCGAAGCTGTTCGAGAATGTACCCGATGTACTCGAAGAGTTACTGATGCGGAACGTCAAGCTCGGTATCGTTACCTCATCGATGAAGCGAGTTGTGAGCCAGTTCTTAACAGCTCAAGGACTCGATCGATACTTCACAGTAGTCATCACCGCGGACGATATCACGAACTTCAAGCCTCATCCTGAGCCGGTCTTTGAGGCACTTCGAAGGCTCGAAGGTCTGCCGGAATCCTGTCTTTTTATCGGTGACTCTTCTGTGGATATGATGGCCGCAGCTAATGCGGGAACCAGCAAATGCCTGTTCTTCCCTCAGGAGCATCTTCAGTTTTATTATGCCGATGACCCGAGGTTGCACCAGCCCGATCTGGTTTTTGAGCGGTATTCTGAGCTCATGCCTCTTTTGGTTCAGGGACCTGCCGTCAGTTGCATGGAACTAAACTGAGTCTCTGATTGAGCGGCTCCTGTTGGCATGGAATTTGCGACTTCGCCGTGTTGGGATAAAAGCCCTTCCAGCCCCCGTCAAGCAATGCTCATGCGAGGGAAAACCATTAAGCTGGACATTCCGAAGCGAAGCAACCTGGATACTTTGACTAACTTGCTTCCCTTTTGGACAGTGCGTTGGTGACCAGTGCCGAATCAGGATAGAAGCCGCTCCAGACCATCCATAAGACCCTCGATGCCATGGGAAAACGTCTTAGCTGTCCGTCCGGTGTATTGCCGTGCGCATCAATACTGGTTACATCCACTACTTTGCCATTGATGGTGCGGTAGAAGGCATCGACCAAATCGTGTTCTGTCGAGTATGAAATCACGATCGGTATGCCACCGATGGTGGTATTATAAGGGGCCCTCATCCACTTCAAAGAATCTGCCCGGAAGGCTTTTGCCTCACCGCCCGCTTCCACTCCATAAACCTGCTCTTTGTTCGACAGTCTTCTATCGATTGTCTGAGCCGCAAGTGGAAACTGGGGCTGATTGTTCTTGTATTGGCGATTGGCAAAGTCGAGCATCAGGGCACCCACGACGAAGTCGAAGACGTTATTGGGAGGATAGTAGAAGACCTTCCCTGTGCGATAGAGTTGCTTGAACGTTAGCCAACTCATGAATCTGGTCGGTACCTCTTCGAGGCGGGAACCGTCGTTGAAACGTCCATCAATTTGTTGAAGAGTCTTGTTGGTTGATTTGTCGAAAAGAACCAAGTTATTGCCGTACTGTGTTCCCACACTTAAATCAAGGTCTCTGGTGGCGAGGAACGCACGACCGAGATGACTCAATGAGCAGTATGTTACTATGATGTCTTCACCGCCGACAGTATCACCGGCTATGTGCGGCTGGATGATCCACTTGTGGGGATATGCGCGGGCATCCCCGTTCACCTCCACGACGAGAACTTCTTCGTCGTCTTTTATGTAGAGATCTGCTTCCTGATTGGAAATGAAGCGCGCGTTGGTTTGCTTGCTGCGAAAGAGCAGATTGGCCGGCGCCACATAGCCGGCGAACATGCTGCTGCCCAGCAAACCGGCATGTAACAGTCGGGCTTTATTGGTTAGAGGTTTGCGCGTCTTGAATTGGTCCAGCACTATCGCCGAAAGGAAAGTCAGAAATCCAGTGAACATCAGCAGGTTCCGGAAGCGAAATGTGAATATCGAAAGCTCTTTAGGTATGCGAACCAGACCGCGTGGTAAATGCGAAAGGGTGACGAGACCGAGAATTCCAATCAGGTGGGCGATGAGCAGCAAAACGTTTTTCAACATGAGAACCAACCCAGTCAACTGTTGCCGATGTGAGGTGAACAGTATAGCGGATTGCTTGGTCCGCGGAATTGCCCGACCAAATTTCTGGATTGCTGAATGCGAGTCTCCATGCGGTATCGGGCGAGGCATGACCTCTCAACGGTGGATGATTGGAGCATGCGAGGAACCTGATGCCGTGAAACGCCGTCGCTCCGGGCGTCGTAGCGGTTTTAGCATCGAGGTTCTTGGGGTGGCGGAGCGGAGGGATTACGCACCGCGCATTGCTAGTTGTTGCTCTACCATGTACCAGACGAAGCGGTCTGGTGGGGCATTTTCAGGTACTTCGAGCCCTTTGAGGAGGTCGAGTAACTCCGTAACTGGCAAGAGGCTCTTTTCCTCATCGTGCTGCAAAAGCACCAACCCGTCGTCGGTCTTGACGCCGTTAGCAATGATGTCTTTGCAGCCGAGACGCATCAACTCTTCGGCAACATTCTGGACCGCAGATTCAGACATAGTGTCTCCTAGATTACGTTTGTCAATCTGATTGGTTATTATACAAGCGACTTTCAATAGTCAATTGTTCAAAATAGCATTGATTTTCAAACCGTTGCTCGGGAGGCAAAGTGCAGGCGCCGGCTTGGCTGTTTGCTCAATAAGAGAGCCGTTTGGCAGATAGGCAAACGGCTAACATAAACGACTCAATAGTCGATTGATTGAAACGCTAGAGTCAAAACCATTGCTTGGGACGTATCACCGGCAGGCGCCGATTCTCCAATCGCTGTGATGCCAGCGATGTCGCACGACAATTGTGTTTCGATTTTGTATCGTAGACCGCCTGGTTATGCCGGCGACAGTGCTTTCATTCGTTCGAAAGTCTGTGTCTGCATTACATCGAGTAATTTTCGTCCATCACTGAGTTCGAACGACACGCTCACTTCAGGGTTATGTTTGGTGAGCAGATGACCTGCAATTGCGCCTCCAGCTACTCCCAGAGGGGCTGCCAGTCCAAGAAATCTTCCCATGTTCAGCCCGATCAATGCGCCCAGCC
The DNA here is from genome assembly GCA_964436185.1 of uncultured Candidatus Obscuribacterales bacterium. Classification (GTDB taxonomy): domain Bacteria; phylum Cyanobacteriota; class Vampirovibrionia; order Obscuribacterales; family Obscuribacteraceae; genus CAYTDR01. The sequence goes on from CAYTDR010000320.1 coordinate 3,852, forward strand.
CGGCGCCAATTAATGGTTCGACATTGTCTCGATTGATATGGTTTTTCAATTGGACATTCTTTAATTCAGTAGTGAGATCAAGTGACGCGATCTCGTCGTTTTCTGTAACACCCACCCGGTTGAGGACAGAGTCATTCAACTCCCAGACTCCTTGAGGGAGGTCACCTGCGATTATCTTTATTTTGCTGTCGTCATGCTTGCACAGGAACTCGTTAATATTCATCTATAGCTCCACAAATTTCGGCTGCGATTGTCTTTCAGGATGCCGTATTCCTCGGACTAAGGTGTCCGATCGACCGCTTGATTGCTTGACTTTATTCCACCGGTTGATCGGAGCTAATCATTAAGTCGAACCGATCAGGCTGTTGCATTTGCCGCTTTTCGCTGCCTCTACTGAATGCAACGCCTGCAGGAACGAACCATTCTATACCTTTCGGCTTTGGCGCGCCAATTATTCTGGTATGCCCCGCGAGCGCCGATTCCCGGTTATACTATGCGTGAATGGATGGTAGCCGGGTAGTCTGGCGTCGACAGGAGGCTTGGTTTTGCGCGATTTAATCAAGATGCTGGCAGATCGCATCAACAATTTCATGCTTTACTTTGGTATCGCTATTGGTGCGATCGGAGGATTGCTGGGAGGGCTCGGGATCGGCGTTGTGATTGGCATGCTTATCGCTCCTCGTTCCGGCAAAGAGCTGCGCAAGGAAATCAAGCAGAAAGCCGTCGATACGTTCGATTCTGTCAGGGGCTCCAAATCGGGTCATCCGAATGCGAATGACTTTAATGGAGATCATGAGAACAATTAGAGAAATTTATTCCTCAACCAGGTGTTCGTAGCACCACATACGATACTGTCATTGACGACGCCTGACAAAACGGCAACGGTCATTTTTATCGTCTGCAGGTTCAAGACTGGCGGCGTCCGTCGCCACTTGCTGGTCTAAAATCTTGTTAACTTGAACAGCTCGGCGATAGTCAGGACGAGTTATAATTTGCCTTTTGCCTGTCTCAAGGATTGCTCCAATGATCAAGCGTTTTGTAAGCAGCCTGGCCGTGCTGGTTGCACTGTCGATAAACACCGCATTTGCGGTCGGTCCCGTCACTAGCGATCCGGTGCAGCAGCTGGACGGATTCGAAAAGCTCTATTTCCAGCACGATTTCACCCGCGAGACTGTCGAGCAGCGGCTGGCGCGCATGGAAAAGTTCGTTTTCGGGCAGACCTACACTGGTACTATCGACCAGAGAGTGGCAAGAATTGCACGCGTCTCGAAGACAGCTAAGGCATCAGTTCCTGATGAGGATGAATCTCCGGCACCCAGGGCATCCAGTCCTGCGCCGTCGGTGCCATCCCCGCCAGCCAATCAGGATGACGGAAGCAGCGGAGACTATCCGCACGTAACCTATTTAGAGCGTGAGATACTCGGTCAATCGTTTGAAGGTCAGTCGTTGACCGCCCGCCTGGAACGGCTGGAGACGAAGGCGTTCGGGCATGTATCACGTATTCAGGACCTCAGCTCCAGAACCGACCTCCTCGAGCAGTATGCTGAGCTGCGTTTGCACAAACATCCGTTTGCAGTTCAACCTGATCCGGAAGGAACCAGCGAATCGCCCGATATCATCAGAGCGAACTTCGCTCGACAGGAACAGAATATGGAGGCAAGCGCCGAAACGCCACCAGAGGCGCACGCCAGGATGCTTGCCAGAATCGCCTGGTGTGAGCAGCACACTTTTGGCAGGACTTTCCCTGAACTTCATCTTCTGGAACGTCTTCATCAACTCAACTCTCACCTGTTTCCCCAGGACAGAGAAAAGGACATTCAGCTTATGGACCGGGTGGATACAATCATGAAAAAGGTTGTAATGCTTCAGCATCCTCACCAGGCTAGTTAGTTGATTTGGTGTACTCTTTCGGTATCATCGGAGAGATCTGCGTTTGCTAGAGATCGTTGAATCAACAGAAGCATAGAGTAGGAAAGTTCATACCTGGTCCGGACCTCGTCGTCTGGCTCTCGCCGCTTGGAACAGCGGTTCGATTGTTCAGTTATTGTCTTTCCGTCCGAGCTTTCAAGACGCTCCGCAGGCGCGACGTCACAGCCTATTGTCAATGGATGGGATTGCGCTCGTTCCATTTTGTCGCCCTATCGGCGGTGGTCGTTTCAATCGCGTTGACAATTCAGTGTGTTCTCGAATTGAAACGGTATCAGGCGGAAGACCTGACGGGCGCGGCTATCGCCATCGGTCTTTTGCGCGAGATCGGGCCTTTGACGATCAGCATTGCCTGGTGCGTGCGAGTATCTGCGCTGATCGCGGAAGAGGCACGCAACTACAGGAAACTGTGGTCGACCGATGAGGAGTTCGCGGCCCGTTTTGTTTTACCTCGCTACATCGCTGCCTTGTTGATGTCTATTCCACTGTCCGGCTATGGGCTTCTGGTCGGTTTCGTCACAGCGGGTCTGGTGGCTCCTTTACTGGGAGTGAGTTCACTGAACTACTTTGTCGATTCAGCGCGTGATGCGCTTCGAGACAAAGACATTATTGTTTATTTTGTCAAACTCTCAGCAATCAATCCGCTTGTGGCAGTTTTTGCTGCATCAGTGTGCGGGCTGAGAGCGAGTAGTGATAAAGAGCCTGTAGCAGCCAGCGCAGTGACTGCCACCTACATCGGCTGTTTGGTTCTCAACCTGGCAATAACGGTGGCTGCTTATCTCGAGGGAGATTTTTCATTATGACCAGTAATCTGGACGAGCCTCTCGAAGTTCGCGATCCTCGCACCTATAATGATGGCGCTCTGGGAATCTTTACGATGGTTGCTCTGATACTTCTCACCTGGGGATTCTGCTGGATGAAGAGTTACTCGTCCTTTCGAATTCCGCAGAGAATCAATGTGGTGTTCACCGAAGTAGCCGGTCTGAGCAAATTTGCCGGTGTGTATCTAGACGGTGTACGTGTCGGCGTGGTCGATCAGCTAGAGTGGCAAGGGCAGCAGCGTGTTTTGGTACAGTTGCGAATCAACGCACCAAAGGTGGAGATTCCGGTTGGATCGAAGTTCCTCATTCTCACCAACGGCATTGTTGGTGCCAAGTTTGTCGAGATTCATATGCCGACGCCCAAGGAAGGAGAACAATCGCCACCACCGATCACGGATTCAGCCATAGTCCTGGGAGACGACCCGGTCAGACCTGAAATTGCAATCAACAAGGTAGCAATCGGTCTTTCGGACGTAGATCTCGGGCAGCTCAACAAAAACCTCGTAGAAGATCAAACGCGTTTGATGCGCACGATGGATGACCTCTCAGTTCTTTCACGCAAGGTCGGTCCTGTGTTGGACAGGGCATTGCCGCTGGAGAACGAGTTTATCGCATTGTCTCATGACACCCGCAAGGTGTCCGCCCGACTCAATCAATTCTTGAGAAACCCCGAGCTGCCGGAAGATTTGAGGCGAACGGTGGAAGAGGCGAAAGAGACCGCTGATGCGGTGGAAGGCGCGATGCACGAGATGTGTCTGACACTCAAAGACAAAGAAATGCGCGGGGATCTGCTGCATTCCATCGACACCCTCAACAAAGCGACGAGTAACATTCAGAACTCAGTAGAGGTGGTCCAACAGCTCGCAGGCGATCAACAGCTTCGTTCCGATGTCAAACAAATTCTGGGACAGACCTCTGACTCTCTCAATAAAGTCGAGCAGGTACTGAACAAACCCAGCTTCGGTAGCGACATCAGAGCGACTGTCAGAGATACTCGCGATGCAATCAACGATGTCGATGTGGTGGCAAGACGTTTGAACAGTATGCTTGGTAAGCGTTTCCCCTTGATGCGCATGATGTTTGGAAAGCCTGGACAGCTCGATGAGGATGGAAAGAAAAAACGGAAGGATTCGAAAGACGACGCGAAAGATGACTCGAAGGATTCTTCTGGCCTTCCGCCATTCGGCCAGGCCGGTGGAGATAAATCAGAATAACGGGTGTCTATCCGAGCGACCCGAGATAAAATCTTGGCGCTGATATTTTGCAAACTGCCATTGCAATACTTTCCATAAGACCTCGAATTGTGGAATTGCCTGCTAGCTCGGACTATCGGGCACTGCATCGGATACCATGCTCGATTCAATATCAAAATCACGAGTACGTGATTACACCATTGATATTCGGGCTCATCTCTTTAAAATATGTTTATACCTGATAGGCACCCAAGATCCTTCCAGGCTCCGACGAATGAA
>CAYTDR010000321.1:0-8040 GCA_964436185.1 uncultured Candidatus Obscuribacterales bacterium
GACGGCGAAGGCATAAACGCTCGCAGCGTTTCGCACGTTACAATCGCGTGCGACATCAACGGAAAGCGAATGCATTTCGAAGGAGTCGCAGAAGATCAGGATATCGAAATCTCCGCCATGCGCGCGCTCATTGACGCCAGCAACCTGGCGTATGTTCACAAAACCTACGCTACCGCCAAGCGCCTCAAACAATCCGTCGCATAACGTCGGGCGATCACACTCCTACGGGCAGACTATCGGGTAGAATCATCGTGATTCCATTCGATGGGAGTAAGGACAATATTCAAGCGCCAGAGCGATCAGCCTGCAGATCCTGCTGACCCACAGCCTTCGCCTCCAATCGAAGATTGCCGGGCTTCGGTAGCGTTAAAAGTGACTGACGCGTATGTGGCATTGGCTTTGTGCGCGATGATGCTGGCAATCGGAGGTCAGCTCGCAGTTCCTGATGTCGTAGGAACTTTTCATGACGATGGGGTCTATTTGAGCACAGCGAAAGCGCTGGCAGAGGGTGATGGATATAGGCTTATCAGCTTCCCTGGCGAGCCCTGGCAGACCAAATATCCCATTCTGTTTCCATTGGTTCTGTCCGCCATATGGTTGGTCTACCCAAAATTTCCCGATAACATTCAGGCACTGGAAATGGTGCCTATCGCGTGCGCAGGACTATTCGTCGGCATCGCCTATCTCTACCTGGTTCGTTTTTCCTATGGATCCCGCCCGGCAGTGATTCTGTCTATTCTGCTGTGCATGTCGATTCCAGGGTTCTCATTTTTCTCCGGACAACTTCTATCAGAAATGCCTTTCGCGCTTTCGCTTGTCGCGGCGCTCTGGCATCTGGACTCTTATCTGGAAAAACGACCGACGTCTTTGAAATCGAAGATGTTGCTTGGGGTTTCGCTTTCTCTTCCATTTTTAATTCGCTCAATCGGTCTTGCCGTTCCTGTCGGTGCTCTGATTGCCCTGTTCCTTCATCGTGCTGCGTTTAAATGGACGGCAGCCGTGCTCATAATCGTCACATTCATCGGTTTTGGTTTGCCGACAATTTACGGATTGAAAACATCTCATGAGAAGCAGGACAAGGTTCAGGCGTACCAAACCAGCTACCTTTCGTGGTGGGACAAGTATGGGCTCAGCCAGGAACTCTCCGTCATTGCGGTCAATCTCAAAGAGTTGACTGGAGTGACTGGCAAATCAAGCATGTCCGGCATAATCCAGAGTCGCGAGGCTGCCCCATACCGCATGTTCCTGGACTGGATCTGCATCCTGATCGGCGCTGCTCCATGGCTGCTATTGCTTCGCCGACAGTTCAGGACCAGAGCCATGTCGCTGGTTCTCTTCAGTTATGCCGCCATAGTACTGCTCTGGCCGTGGCCGCCCTTCCGGTTTATGATGCCCATCTTGCCGTTCTTGTGCACAATGACTATCGAGCCGTTCTGCCGGCTAACTCGACGGTCACTGCCTGCAGGGGCGCTTTCATCCATCGGATTCGCTCTTCTTGTAATCACAAACGCCTGGGTCTTGGCTGAGACTCTAACCTTCTCGAAATCATCCAAGATTCCGGTCATGAAGGCACCGCAGGAGAGGCTCTCGTGGAGCTCTTTCATTGAGATTTTCGCATGGATAAAATCCAACACCTCGGCAACCGACAACATGGCGTCGACATATGATGCGCTCATGTACATGTACACCGGTCGGAAGTGCGTGAGAATGTACGAACTGGACATGGCAGCGGCATTCTACGGCAAGAAGGCACCACCTCTGGGATCAGTAGATGATTTGATCACGCTCTTGAAACGGTATCAGATTCGGTATCTTGTCATCACGCCAATGCCAAACTATGCAGAAGAAAAGATGATATTTCAACTTGCGGAGAAACTGGAAAAAGACCATCCGGAGCAAGTCCACACGCAATTTACCGGTACTGACCGTAGATTCAAGGTAATGTCAATCGAAGGACTTTAACAGGGGATTAAATGTCGCCGTGATTCGTTTGCGATGTCCCACGACGTTTCGCAGCATCGCAGACGGCGCCGGATTTCCAGGTACTGATCAAGTCGAGCTTCTCCCTGTCATCAATCTTGCCTGCGCTTGGAGAGCACGCGGAAGAGCGCGCAAGTTTCGTTCCCGAACCTGACAAGAGTCCGGATGACCGCTTAGATCACGCCGCTATCACTTCCAAACAACAAGTGCTAATCTTTATCGTCGTTAGGCGCGTCGAGGAAATTCTAATGGCGATAATCACCGGGCTGTCAGGAAATGAGCTTTATTGCCTGAGGGAGAAAGGATACGATCCAGGAGATCTGGTTATTGGCAACAGCGTCTTCTCGCTCGGCGTTGTCGGAAGCGTTACCTCCGGATTCCGCACGATGGGCGGTGGAGAGATCCACGAGTTTACCAGCATCATCAAAGAAGGTCGTGCGTTGTCTTATATGCGCATGGTAGAAGAAGCGCGCAGGCATCATGGCGACGGTGTAACCGGAGTGACCAGCCAACTGATTTTTCACGACACCAACATAGAATATTTATCTATTGGCTCTACCATTCACAAGCAGAAGTCGAACGACACACCGGCCCACGATGAAGATCACGTTTTCTCAACATCAGCTAATGGACAAGAGTTATACTGCCAATTGGATTGCGGATTCCAGCCAGTTCAATTCGTTTTCGGAAACGTTGCCTACTCCATTGGCATCGGGGGCGGTGTCAAGGGCGCGCTGCGCAGTCTAAAGAGCGGAGAGGTGGTTGAGTATTCAGATATGCTGAACAAAACCAGGCATCTGGCACTCGAACGTATAAGCGAGGAGGCACGAGACGCCGGCGCTAATGCGGTGCTTGGAATTCAGACTGTCATTTCGCCGTTGGTCGGTATGCAGGAGATGTTGATGACTGGTACAGCCTCCTATCACCCGAGTCTTCCGGCAGAATTCAAACGGACGCCCATCACGAGCGACCTTACAAATGAAGAGATGTGGAACGTAATACACGCCGGCTACTGTCCGATCAAGCTTGTACTCGGGGTATCGGTCTTTTCAATCGGCATTGCCGGTGGCTTTAAAGCCATGATGAAAAGCTTTGTTCGAGGAGAAGTCAAAGAGCTTACTTACATGATCTATCAAGCACGACTAAAGGCAATCAGCATGATCTCCGACGACGCCACTGCATGCGGTGCCGAAGATGTCGTCGGTGTCAAGACTTATATTTACGACATGGGCGGCGGGGTTATCGAGCTCCTGGCAATTGGCACGGCGATCAAGAAGATCCCGAGCATTAAGCAGCAATCAGTGAATCTTATTCCGCAAGCGATCATCAAGGATGTAGAAACGTTCACCAATAACATGCCCTTCTTCGGTCAGCTCTACCAGCGAGCGGGCGGAGCATAGCAGTTCCATCTGATACGCGCGAATGTCACCTGATAGACAAACCTCAGCCACAAATAACATGGCTCTTCTCAGGTCGCTCCACCAACGCCCAGGCGGAGTCAGAAGCATTTCACACCAAAGCTGACGACGGAGAGCCTTAATATTTAAAACAATGGCGTGCCAAGCTGCCAGGGCTTTGTTATCCTAGCTTTGCCGCTTAACATTCGAGGCAGCCCGCGTTAGCGTGCCTAGTCATGAATCGGACGGTGGCGAGGTTTTGAAACAGCGTTCACGGAGAACTCTCAGCATGGAAAGCGATCGAATTAAAAAGGGACTGCACAGAGCGCCGGCCAGGGCGATGTTCAAAGCCACCGGACTTACTGACGAGGACCTTGCCAAACCGCTGGTAGCAATCGCGAACACATGGACGGAAGCAGGTCCTTGCAATTTTCACCTCCGCGGTCTGGCAGAGGAGATCAAGGCTGGTGTGAGAGAAGCCGGCGGCACACCGCTGGAGTTCAACACAATAGTGGTATCGGATGGAATCTCAATGGGGACAGAAGCCATGAAGGCATCGCTTGTCTCCCGAGAAGTCATAGCGGACTCCATCGAGCTGGCGGTTCGCGGTCATATGTTCGATGCAGTAGTCGCCATCTCCGGATGCGACAAAACGATACCCGCGGCGATCATGGCACTCGCTCGGCTCGACTTGCCGTCTCTGATGTTGTATGGCGGTTCGATTGCGCCCGGCAGGTTCCGAGACAAGGATGTGACGATCCAGGATGTGTTCGAGGCGCTCGGAGCATGCAATGCTGGACTAATGACCGAGGCAGATGTTCTTGAGCTCGAGAATCAGGCTTGCCCTGGGGCTGGCGCCTGCGGTGGTCAATTCACAGCCAACACGATGTCCACAGCGGCAGCCTTCCTTGGTATTTCACCGATGGGGGCAAACGAAGTTCCCGCCACCGATCCAAGGAAGCTCGAAGTGGCTAGAGAGTGCGGTCGGCTGGTCATGACTCTTCTGGCAAACAATACCAGACCATCGACTATCCTTACAAAAACCGCTCTGGAAAACGCGATCGCTTCAGTGGCAGCAACCGGCGGTTCCACCAACGCTGTTCTGCACTTGCTCGCCATCGCCAGAGAACTCGACATTCCCTTGAACCTTAACGACTTCGACCGAATCGCAGACGCCACACCAGTAATTGTAGATTTCAAACCATGGGGAAGGTTCGTGGCAACCGACCTCGCAACTGCAGGCGGAATGCGGGTCATTGCAGAGCGTCTAAAACGAGCCGGCAAAATAACAGACAGTCCGACCGTCTCAGGAAAAACTTTGTTCCAGGAAGCTGACGCAGCAAAAGAAACACCCGGACAGGAAGTGGTTCATTCGGTGGAGAAACCTTTGAAACCGCGAGGAGGCATTGCCATTCTCTACGGAACGCTCGCCCCGGAAGGTTGCGTAATGAAGGTGGCAGGAAATGCACTCGAAACGCTCACCGGCCCGGCACGGGTGTTCGATTCTGAAGACGATGCATTTGATGCAGTACGCAGCGGTGGTATCAAGGCTGGTGACATCATAGTAATTCGCAATGTCGGACCGAGCGGTGCACCTGGTATGCCGGAGATGCTTGGAGTTACAAGTGCGCTGATCGGAGCCGGTCTCGGTGGTTCGGTGGCACTGATCACTGATGGACGATTCAGCGGGGCGACACATGGATTGATGATCGGTCACGTGGCGCCCGAAGCGGCTCGTGGCGGACCGATTGCATTCGTTAGAGATGGAGATAGCATTACCATCGATGTCACCAACAGAGCTTTGAACGTTGATGCCGATCTGGTTCCGCGAAGAGCTGGCTGGCAGCCGCCCGCACCAAAGTATCGTTCCGGCGTGTTCGCCAAGTATGCGCAAACTGTTTCATCTGCTTCCGACGGGGCAGTGACCTGGTTGCGACCGCAAGTTAAAGAAAGCGAAGTAATCCTGTCGTAGCTTGGTATCACTGAAAGTGATAAGTGGTGCTTATCACTTTCGTCCCCAATTCGGAAAAATACGGTATCACTCACTCGCCGAAAGAAAAAAGCGACAGCTTCGAGTATTGGTGCGTTTATTTATTGATAGATAACTTGATCTACTTATTCTATATAGGCGTTCACAAATAGTTCTCTCTGAAAATCTCATAGCCCTAGACGATGCTACAAGTCTCATGGAATGGGCGTCTCAGAGAATATGGATATTGCCAATCTACTCAATAAGTGACTCAAGTCAGTTATTGTGCTGCAACTTCACAGAGACAATTTTGCGTTACGTTGTGGATGTACGTTGAAAGGCGGAACCCGTGAGCCGTCTGCAAGCCAAACTGCGGATCGAACATTAATGATTCTGTAACGAAGTAGCTTGCAGCCGTCTAATCAGTATTGACGTGCCCAACCCAGGGAGTATGATCGGCAGTACGGAAGTCGCAAGTGGCGGCGCTCCCAGACCATATCAAAAGCAAGAATGAAATCGAATTCTCTAATTAACGTAGTAGTCATTATTATCCTGGTGCTAGTGCATCTGGGGTGCGGACTGCCTGTTTAGAGTAAACGATAACTGCAGTATCCTCCGCACCCCAGACAGAAAGGGTGCGTTTTTTGTTTATAGGCTTAATTCACAATAAATCCGGGTCAACTCACAAACTCTTTCAATCCTTAAACAACCAGCAGTACCAACCACCAACCCAATTCAACCGAACTCAGCAAAGGAGAGACAAATGGCAAAGGTATTCCATCAGGACGATGTCGATACAACAGTATTCAAAGGCAAGAAAGTTGCTGTCGTCGGTTACGGAAGTCAGGGCCGCGCCCATGCGCTCAACCTCCGCGATACCGGCTATGATGTCACAGTCGGTCTTCGCCAGGGTGGCAAATCATGGCAGCAGGCTTGTGAAGACGGCTTCCAACCCCAAGCAGTTTCAGCGGCAACGAGAGAAGCAGATCTCGTTGCCGTTTTAGTTCCGGACATGACGCAAGCCGCGCTGTACAGAGACGAGATAGCGCCCAATCTGAAGAAGGGAGCAGCGGTTCTCTTTGCGCACGGCTTCAACGTCCATTACGGTCAGATAGAACCGTCCAAAGATGTCGATGTAGTCCTGATTGCACCGAAGAGCCCGGGGCATCTGGTTCGCCGCACGTACACCGAAGGGCGCGGCGTTCCTTGTTTGCTTGCCGTTCATCAGGATGCGACAGGAACCGCTTATGCAAAAGCCCTGGCATACGCCCACGGACTGGGTGGAACGCGCGCAGCGGTCATGGAAACCACCTTTGCCGAGGAAACAGAGACCGACCTGTTCGGCGAGCAAGCTGTCCTGTGCGGCGGAGTCACCGAACTGATGGCGGCGGGCTGGGAAACCCTGGTCGACGCCGGCTACCAACCAGAGGTTGCTTACTTCGAGTGCCTGCATGAGCTCAAGTTGATCGTCGATCTCATCTATGAAGGCGGTTTCGCTCGCATGCATGAGTTTGTCAGTGAAACGGCTAAATACGGTGACCTGACACGAGGTCCTCGAGTAGTCGACGCTGACACGAGAACTCGCATGAGAACCATCCTGGCTGAAGTTCGAAATGGAACCTTCGCCAGAGAGTGGATCAAAGAGAACGAAACAGGCAGAAAGACCTACAACGCGCTGCTCGAAAAAGATCTCAATCATCCAGTAGAAGCAGTAGGCAAGAAACTTCGCTCTTCCATGAGCTGGCTCAACAGCTCAACAGAGAAGACTTGCGGCGCTGCCAAAACCGAAGAGAAAGACAAGCAACCAGCAACAGTTCGCTAAACGACGGCAGGCTTGTCTGCCCAGTGGAGTCCCTTTAGATCCGGAGCAGATTGAACAAATGAACGGTGCAGAGACATTAATTCAAGCTCTCGAAGCAGAGTCCGTCGATACCATATTTGGTTATCCGGGCGGCGCCATCATGCCTGTTTATGATGCTCTGTATCACAGCAAATTGCGACACATACTCGTCCGGCACGAGCAGTCCGCGGCTCTCGCGGCTGACGGCTACGCTCGGGCGACCGGACGAGTGGGTGTTTGCATGGCGACTTCCGGTCCGGGTGCCACCAATCTCATCACTGGAATAGCAAACGCCTTCCTGGACTCGGTGCCGATAGTCGCCTTTACCGGACAAGTTCCGACTCCCTTCATGGGCACGGATGCTTTCCAGGAAGTAGACATATTCGGCATCTCCATGCCGGTCGTGAAGCACAGCTACATAATACGCGACGCCGACGAGATCTGTGATGTCGTGCATGAAGCGTTCAAGATTGCCCGTTCCGGCAGACCAGGACCTGTCCTGGTCGACTTGCCCAAGGATATCGCAATCGCCAAAGTAGCCGATCCCAGGTTCAAAGAGCCGGGCGAAGACCGCCTTCCTCGAGCGGAAACCAAACAGATCGCCCACGCTAGAGAGATGCTTGCCCACGCACGCAGACCTCTCATATATGCCGGTGGCGGCGTCAGAATAGCCAGAGCTACCGATGAGCTCCGGTCGTTCGTCGACGGTACCGGCATACCGGTCGTTACTACATTGCACGGCATTGGTTCGGTGCCATCCAACCACCCGCTCAATCTGGGCATGCTGGGAATGCATGGCACCAAAGCAGCCAATCTCGCGGTTCAGCGCTGCGATCTGCTTATCGCTGTTGGTG
>CAYTDR010000322.1:0-8024 GCA_964436185.1 uncultured Candidatus Obscuribacterales bacterium
CAAAGATTGACACGCCACCACTGCCCATGACCAAAACGCTTTCACCAGGCTGGAGATTACCGCTTTCGAACAGCGCGTTCCAGGCGGTCAGCGCTGCGCAAGGCAAGGTAGCGCCCTCTTCATATGAGTAGCCTTCAGGGATCTTCACCAGACCCTTCTCAGGAAAAGTTCTGCGCGCCTGCAATACACCATCGATCTCGCCGCCAAGCGCGCTTCTGGCGGAGATCTCCGTTTGTTGTCCGGAGACCCAATTCTGGAAAAAGCACGAGGCAACTCTGTCGCCTGGCTTGAACTCGGTCACCTCGTTGCCCACTTCGATGACTTCGCCGGCGCCGTCAGAGAGCGGAACGAGAGGAAGCTTGAAGTTCGGATTGTAGATGCCGGCAGAAATCATAAAGTCTCGGTAGTTCAAAGACGCGGCTTTCATCTCTACAAGCACATCTTGTGGGCCAACTTTGCCGATTTCTCGCTCGGTCTTGGCAATGCTGTTGTGGTCAAACGCCGTCAGCTCGTACGCTTTTGTTTTGGTCAAGACTGTCATCCTCAGCTCCTCTCATGCAATTGTGGTACAGAAGTTCGATTCTCACCTGCTCTATCTGCGAGGTTCGCCCGCAGACAGGTTCCAGATTCGAGACTACTGCTTGAACTTCGGCATATGAACAGATCGCCTGGGTCTGTTCGTCCTTGACTTGTTTCCAAGCTGGATTGCCGAGCAAAGCCTGCCAGTAGCCCAGCATGCGTCTCAAACCCACAGACAACACAGGTGGAATCTTATCCGAAACCTAGCTGCTTGCGATCACTTGACTGTTGAAGTTGCTCAGGAGTTCTCTTCCGAGGCCGGATCCTCAGCTTCCCTGATCGCCTTGATTCGACCCGAACGCCAGGCCGCGTCCAGGACCGCATGGTCCTTTTCTACCTGATTGGCATAGCTGACTGCAAAATCGGTCACGGCTGTAGCGAAATGGTCGTCTTCACCCAGGTAGCCAGACAAAGTGGCGGAATCTCCCGAGCGAGCGTGAGCCCGAGCCAAAACTGCGCCCATGACACCAGCCATGTCGATCATGCCTTTACCGTCCCAGAGCTCTGGGTCTAGCTTGATCTTCGTATCACGCAGTTGGCGAACATAGAAGTGTTTGCCGTCAAATTGTGTCCAACCCAGGAAAATATCGCTAGCAGACTGGATGATCCGTTGACCTTCCACTACTCTTTGCCCGCGGTTCTCAAAAGTACTCTTGCCAACATAGGTTTCGAGAACCGACTCCCGAGCTTCCTTCAATTGCAGGAATAACGGTTCCTCATCAGGCGCCAGTAGCAGGGCGACCATGCACATGGTGCCAACACTGCCGATCCCGACGACCTTAATCGCGGCATCAGTAAATTTGTATCTCGAGATCAGGCGGCGTTTGTCTTCCTGCAGGTTCTCCATATAAATCTTGAGAGCCGCATCGACTTTGCCGTGAAAGGCGGGATCATCTATATGGTACATCGTGGGCGGCGTGTCTTTGATGATGTGACTGCCATCCACCTTGTCGACCATCTTCGGGAAATAGTACTCAGAGGTGCGCTTTTGGGCTTGCTTGAGCTTCTTCTCTCTGCGCCGCTGCAACCCCGTATCGGCGGTAGCGGCAATGACTCGCTGCCAGTCGATTCTGTCGTACCAGATGTCGAGAATGCTCATCTTGGCGTATTGCGCCATTTTTCGGCGATATGCCTCGACAATCTCGGTTGCAGCCAGGCTGCCGTATTTTGGTTTTAAATCGTTGGCTCTTGTCGCCAGCACGAAGCTCACACAGAGACGCTTCAAGTCCCATTCCCACGGCGCGGGCAATGTCTCGTCGAAGTCGTTGAGGTCGAACGAGATATTCCTTTCCGGAGTAGCGAAGGCGCCGAAATTGAGAAGATGGCAATCACCGCAAGCCTGTACCTTGACTTTGCTAGTAGGCGTTGAAGCCAGGTCGGATGTCATCAACACAGCAGAACCACGGAAGAAGGTGAACGGTGAAGGAAGCATTCTCCCGTATCTGAGCGGGATTAGCTCCTCGAGCCGCCCTTCGTTGGATTTCTCGAGAAGGTCGATTATGTCGGGACGGTCCTGCGGAACACGCCATCCTGCATGACTTTCCGCCGGCACGGCAGCTCGTAATGCCTGACCGCGCTGACGCCGGTCATCGCGAGGTGTTACAGTGGCATCGTGCAGAGTAGCTGCACTCGCTGCTTTTTTCTCCTCTCCGTCCAATTCTGTGCCTCCTGGAGGTCTCAAAAGTAAGTCGAACAACTGGTCTTCATATACCCGTTTTTAGAGCCAGACAAGCGTGAAAGTAGATCACGTTTGCGACAACTTATGCTCGGCTCAATGACCCCCAATGTTAGCAAACTCCTGCTCGATCCGATTCTTATGAGACGAGTTATGTCGGATTGGCCGCGCTCCGGGTTGGTACTGACAATGGTGCGAACGACGATTCCCACAGCAATTCTCTTTTCAGTCGAACAAAGGCATCAATCCCGCGTTCTCTTACATCGCAGACCGTTCTAATGTCGCAAGTGGAGAGCACTCTTCAGCGGGTTTAATCGGTCATAGGCAAACCAGCGCCTTGCCAAGGTGGTAATGTGTGACTGTTCTACCAACTGGAGGCGCCGAATGACTATCAACGAGAATCTCCTGGAATTCGGCGGGATACTACTAGCCGTGTGGGACCCAGACGATCCGGAGTTGGGACAACGAGCTTATCGAATATCCATCGATTGGCAGGAACAAGAAGATGGTGTCACCTGGCTAGACAAGTTCTATGACTTGCTTGAGTCACCTGAACCAGAGAAAATCACGTGTCTCGTCGTCGGCGCCTGGGAAGACGTTTGTACCAGCGACTACGATCCAGCCGCGATTGTAGAAGCTCTGGTGGCAGCCAGAGACAAGCTGAGCAACCTGACAGCCATCTTTTTCGGCGATATTATTTGCGAAGAATCAGAAGTATCCTGGATTCGCCAAACGGACGTCTCGCCGCTCTTAGCTGCCTACCCGAAGTTGCAGGAATTCGGCGTGCGGGGCGGCATGAACCTGGGGTTGAGCGGCCTGGTACACGAAACATTGAAAAAATTGATTGTAGAAACCGGAGCTCTGGATGCCGCTGTAGTACGAGAGATAGCCGGGGCGAACCTGCCTGCGCTCGAACATCTGGAGATCTGGCTGGGATCCGAAAATTATGGAGCCAACACAACCGTTGAGGATTTGCGCCCTTTCATGGATGCAACCCGGTTTCCCAATCTGAAATATTTGGGACTGCGAAATTGTGAGTACGTCGACGAAATTGCCAGAGAGATAGCCGAGGCACCGATCCTCGATCAGATTGAAACACTTGATCTCTCGCTCGGCACGCTTACTAGCATTGGTGCGGAACATCTGATCAACTCCGCGAAAATCAAAAAGTTGAAGCGACTCGATCTGCATCATCACTTCATATCGGACGAGAGCATAGCCAAGCTCCAATCGCTGGGTATCGATGTCGACACGTCAGACCAACAAGATGGTGACGAAGATGACGGCACCATCTACAGATACATCGCCGTTTCCGAGTAGTCAGAGGAAGTGGTGAAGCCGATGACTACTGGTCTTTTGCAACCGACGGAAAACACTTATCTCGCATACTCCTACTCTTACCCGCACAAGACGTCGTATCGAACGCTGTCTCCTGCAGTTCCGCTTGCCGATGCCTGGGCGAACGAAAAACGAGACGCGCTTTTTCTCTACATTCATGTTCCATTTTGCGAGATGAGGTGCGGTTTCTGCAATTTATTCACGATGGTGAATCAATCGCAGTCGCTCGAAGACCTTTATGTAGACGCCCTGGACAGACAGGCGGAGGTAGTGAGAAACGCCCTCGGAGATTGCCACCTGGCACGCATGGCACTCGGTGGCGGCACTCCCACTTTCCTCGGAGCACGGCAGTTAGAGCAGGTCTTCCAGCTTTGCGTCGATCGATTTTCACTCGATCCGAAGACGACGCCGATATCTGTAGAGACATCTCCGCTCACCGCTCAGCCGGACAAATTGAAAGTACTGCGCTCCTTTTCAGTCAACCGTGTGAGCATCGGCGTGCAGAGCTTTCTTGAGGAAGAGGTACGCGCTGTCGGACGGTCGCAAAACACCGCGGACGTTGTCGCAGCCCTGGAGCGGATTCGCAGCGAAGCGTTTCCAATTCTCAATATCGACTTGATCTATGGCTTGCCTGGTCAGACGCGCCAGAGTTTCTTCGCTTCGATAAAAAAAGCACTGCTATTCGAGCCCGAGGAGATCTATCTTTATCCGCTCTATGTCAGGCCACTCACTGGTATTGGCCGGCAGAACAACTCCGACAACCATCCGGACAATCGCATGGAGCTTTTCAGAGCCGGGCGTGAACTCTTGCTGGCGAGCGGTTATCGGCAAGTCTCGATGCGTATGTTCCAGAGCTCAAAAGCACCGGAGCAATCGCAGGCACCACTCTATTGCTGCCAAACCGATGGCATGGTTGGCTTAGGCAGCGGTGCGCGATCCTACACAAGTACTCTCCATTATTCTACAAAGTATGCTGTAGGCACCACGCAGATCAAGAGTCTAGTCGCCGATTATGTCGGCGCCGATCGCGAGCAGTTTGCTGCTATCGACCACGGCTATCGACTGGACGAAATCGACCAACGGCGTCGTTTTATCATTCAATCAATCTTGAACACGGAAGGTCTGTCGATCGACTCATACAAGCAACGATTCGGTGCCCATCCGTTCGATGATGTTTCCACAATGGCGGCACTAACTGCAGAGGGACTGCTCGCGGAATCCAATGATCGCATAATCCCGACAGAACGTGGGCTCGAGCTTTCCGACCAAATCGGAGTGCGGCTGTATTCCGAAAAAGTGTCGACGCTGATGACAGAATACGAGCCGCGATGAGCACTATCGGCAATACCATCGCAGGACGGACGCTTAGCATACTTTATCGCGGACCGCTGTCGAGCTGCAATTACGGCTGTCAGTACTGTCCGTTCGCCAAACGCAAGGAGTCAAGGGAGGAGCACGAAGTTGACCGACGGGCGCTAGAACGTTTTGTCTCCTGGGTGGGAGGACGAACCGCTGATAGGCTGTCGATTTTATTTACGCCCTGGGGAGAAGCGCTGATTCACCGGCGGTATCAACAAGCTCTTCAGAAGCTGACGAACATGCCTAACGTCGATAAGGCCGCCATTCAGACGAACCTCGCTTGCAAACTGGACTGGGTGCACGATTGCGACAAAAGAAAGCTCGGACTCTGGGCGACATATCATCCAGGTGAAGTCTCTCGCTCTAGATTCCTGGATCAATGCAAGCTGCTTCTAGCTGAACAGGTGAGGTTTAGCGTTGGAACAGTAGGTCTCAAAGAACATCAAGGCGAAATTCGAGCGTTGCGCGATGAGCTGCCGTCCTCCGTCTATCTCTGGGTCAACGCGTACAAGCGCCTGCCCGACTATTACTCGCAAGACCAGCTGCAAGAGCTGACGATGGTCGATCCACTTTTTCCCATCAACAATCAATACCACGAGAGTCTCGGCAAAGCATGCCATGCCGGCAGCTCAGTCATTTCAGTCAATGGCGACGGTGATATCACTCGTTGCCATTTCATCAAGACTCATATGGGAAACATCTATGAGAGCGGCTTCGAGCGCTCCTTGACGAATATGCCCTGCACCAACAACACTTGCGGCTGCCATATCGGCTACGTTCATATGAACGATCTGGGACTCTACGATGTCTTCCAAGATGGCATCCTGGAGCGCATTCCGAATCGAACTTCTTTAGACCACGTCCAAAAATGCAACCATATACCAGGCCAGGACGAGCACTGCGCTAACGATAAATAACAAGACGTCCATTAACTTGGCTTCGCCTTTGTTTGATTTTGATTTCCATGCACCAGCGAAGAATGCCAATATAATCACGAACAGCACCGGCACCACCGTGCGCAAGAACAGGAAGTTCGAGGCGAACAGCGGGTTGTCTTTGACGAAGATATAGCGAACATTGCTGACGTTGAGAGTGGTGGTATTGTTGGAGATGGCATGCATCTCCTGCTTAGTAATGTTGAGACCGTCGCGCAGCAAAATATAAAAGCATTTTTTCGGCTCCGCGCTGGTCAAAAGCTTGCCATTGCGATCGTAACCTCTCAAGAAAAATAATCTACCGCTGAACGAGTTGGCCACAATCTCGCCGGCTCGAGCAGGCGGCTGACCCGGCCAGCCCTGACCTGTAGCAACCTTTTCGGGAAGATACTTGGAGCCCAGTGACACAGCGGCGATAACAAAGGCTTCTTCAGTGCGGTTGGTAAATGGATTAGTGTAAGTAGTCTTCTCCCTGCCGCCCTTCAAATCTTCAATCTTCTCAGGATAAACGTCCTTCTCATTGCGATACAGTTCAGCTACACGGGAATAATCCCACATGCTGTTAACCAGCCGAGACTCCGGCGCATTGCCTGTATATAGGCTCGTGCCTTCTGAGTCAATGATCCCTTCCCCTATATCCTGAAAAAACTGATAATCAGAGCGCAGGTGACCGGGAAGCAACTTGAGCATGTCCAGAATGCCGTTACCGACAAACGCGAAACCGGCCGTGGTGGACTTTCCATCCGTACGGTGCCAGGCCTTGCCATCGCCTCTGAGCTCGATTACCTTCCTTCCATCACAGCTAGAGTACTTGGCGGTAATCGTATCCGCGGCTTTCGGATCGCCGGCACCATGACCGGTTTTCATCGGCACCAGAAGAACGAAGGCAAAAGCAAATCCAATCACCGCAGCAAGCGAAGAGGTCAATAAGACTTTTCCAGAGGGTCTGCCACCACCCTCGGTCTCACTAATCGCTCTCTCCTTGGTGACCCAGATGTCCGTCTGCTGCTTCGCTTTATCTTCTTCGATAGTTTTGCGGGCCCTTCGGTGGACGATGGAGACTTCGTATTCCGGATCGTGGAGCTTCTTCAACTCATTGGGATTGAACCTGGACAGAAGCGTGGATTTTTCCCTGGCCAAACGAAGGCAGTCTTCGTTGATTCTCTCGAGAAGCGGATCGCCTATGGGAAGAATCGCTGCTGCCACTTCAGAAGCTTTTCGATAGTGTTTCTCAGCTTCTCGCAAATCTCCGCCATCGAGCTCCGCGGCTCCCATCTTAATCAGAGCTGATAAGTACTTTGACTCGGGAATTCTGGATGTGACTCGGAGTTCCCTGGTGGTTTCATAGAGTTCGATCGCCTGGTCGACACGATCGAGAAAGACGTAGATGTCGCCGAGGTTTTCGAGAAGGGTATATTCCTCTGCTTCTTTATAGGTGGGAAGATTTTTGAGCAATTCGAGAGCGCGCAAATATTCCGGCTCGGCTTCGGCAAAGCGTCCATCTGCGAATAGCTCATTGCCATTGTTAAAATACCAGAGGAAAGCGTCTTCGGTGGTCGTATCGCCGTCCTCGCCGGAGTCATCCTGAGTGTCAAGACGCTGTTTCTTGGCTAATTGGGCTACTTTTAGAAACTCGGACTTGTATCTTTCCGCCTGAACAATAGCTTTTGGATTCTTTGCGGAATACAAGCTGGCCGCGAGGCTTGGCGCAGAAGCGGAGTCGGAGGCCGGTGCATCGCCTGTGGTGTCAGTGCCGAAATCGTGCTGAACCGGTTCAATTGAGGCGGTTACTGGTTCCATGCTGGTCTGGCGCGTCGCATCCGATTGGTACACCGGCTCCTCCGGTGCTTCGTCTACCGGATGATCGATCGCGCGAAGTTCGGAATGTTCCCCATTTGTTACTTCCGGAATAGTCGTGTCGCTAGACTCCGAATCATTTTCTTGGGACATGAACCAACGAAATGGTGCCATCTCGTTGTGTGTCAAATCGACTGCCGGCTTCCTCTTTGACATGGGGTCGGGTGCCTTGCTCCAGGCTGGATTAGGCAGCTCCTCTGATTGCGCCCATACGCCAAATGGTGAGCTGGAATCGGCGGTTTCCGGCGAATGCGCAGATGAACTATCGCTATCGGACCATG
>CAYTDR010000323.1:0-8010 GCA_964436185.1 uncultured Candidatus Obscuribacterales bacterium
GAAACAGACTTACTTTCTCTCTTGTCGGGACGTTCGATTGATCTTTTTGATTGTCCATTTTGTAGCTCTCCTACTTTGGGGTTCACATATTGGAAGAGACGTTGGACAGATGCTTTCAATAATCATGAAAACATCAACTCTTTGTTTTTTACTTTTCCTGCGCTGGCGCTCAAGAGGGGAAGCCTTCAGAACTACTGACTTCCAGCTATGGATTGCAACTCGAGTGTTCAGTTGGAACAAGCTTTGAGGCAGCGATTAGTGCTGTACAATAAACTGCACTTCGAAAAGGAGCAGTTATGAACCTGCGAAACTTTCTGATCGGGACAGTTCTATCGAGCCTGAGCCTGCTCTCCAGCAACTTGGAATCAGAGGCTAAGGATGGCAATACTGCGGGCAAGAAAAGAGCTCTAATCGTTGTAACCAGCCATAAACAACTCGGTGACTCCGGCAAGTCGACGGGCTATTACCTTCCCGAAGTCGCGCATCCATATTTGGTTCTCAAAGACAACGGATTTAAGATCGATGTTGCAAGCCCCGCCGGCGGCGAGGCGCCAATGGATCCGAAAAGCAAAGACCTCAAAGATCCCCAGAACAAAAAGTTCATGGACGATAAGTCCTGCGCCAATAGTTTGAAGAATACCCTCAAACTATCCGGGATCAAGCCGGACAACTATTCGGTAATCATGTTTGCCGGCGGACACGGAACAATGTGGGACTTCCCTGACGACAAAGACATGCAACGCTTGAGCAAGAAGATCTATGAAAATGGAGGAATCGTCGCGGCAGTGTGCCACGGACCAGCAGCCCTGGTCAACCTCAAGCTAAGCAACGGCAAGTACTTGGTTTCAGGCAAGAAAGTGAGCACATTCACTAATGAAGAAGAATCAGAAATGAAGCTCGACAAGACTGTTCCGTTCTTGCTTGAATCGAAACTGAAGGAGAGAGGCGCGACAATCGAGAAAGTACCAAACTGGAAACCTAAAGTAGTGGTAAGCGAGCGACTAATCACAGGGCAAAATCCGGCCTCAGCAGAAGGTGTCGGCAAAGCAATCGCTGGCGCAGTGAAGTAAGAGGTTCATCCATACCGATGTCTGTCGTGTTCGACATTCGCGCGGAACCACATAATTTGCCGCAGCACAATACTCGCACTCACATTGGTCTTGAGCACGAGCTGCCACCAACTGGCATACCATCGAACTCTAGCAAAAGGTGCGGCGCGCCCACTCCGTCGCCTCTTCGGAGTTCGAAAATTCGCCTGCTCTCTGAGCGTCCATCGCCTGCTCGAGCATAGCCTTGAATACTGGTCCCGGATTATGTCCGAGAGAAATCAGGATGGCTCCTGTCACCAGCGGCTCCGCATCTGTCGGTGACACCAGAGTCAGGCTTTCCTTCAGCTCCTCGAGCTCCTGCGTGTAAAACGTCAGCAGCGATTTTTCGTGTCGATGCTCACCGGTAGTGCCCATCGAATCAGCATGTTGAAGGGCAACCATCTCCTGAATGTTAGGAGTACTGAGGAGTTTGATTAGTTTGGAACGACCCATCTGTCTGCCAAGGTGCATTCTCATATGATTGCGCACCATATTGGTAATCAGCTCGATCTGCTCATCGCGAAGATTCAGTCGCCGGCAAATCACCTCGGCCATCTCTGCACCAACCTCGTCATGTCCCAAGTTGGAGATCCTACCGTTCTCCTTGCGAACCTGTGTGCAAGGCTTGGCGACGTCGTGAAGTAGACCGGCAAGAACGACCTCTACAGGCTGTCTCTGTTGCGCAAGAATATCCACGACCATGCGTGTGTGAACCCAGGTATTGCCTTCAGGGTGCCAGACGGGATCCTGATCGCCCTTTTCAGTATTTGTTTCCAGAAGTTCCGGAATAATCTCCTTAATCAGGCCGGTATCCATCAACCTATCTAGACCATCCAGTGGATTTTTACAAGATAGGATATCCATGAGCTCGTCTCTGATATTCCGCTCAGAGTCCTGTTCGACACACGATGACTCGTTGAATTCTGGTGGCACGATGTCACTCCTTTCAATCTCTCTATCAGCTGGCCATGCCGATCAATCGGTCTTCACACTAGCAATCATAATCGATACTTCCAAATCAATGGTCGCGGGAAACAGCTCTTTGGATATAATGAAAACATCATACTACGGCAGGAATGCACGAGGACAGGTAGAGCGCTAAGGATCATGCGGCTCTGTTGTCGAACCGCGAAGCACAGCCAGCTCTTCCCTCATTTTTTTATCCTCTTCCATATGATCGTGCAAAAAGTGCAGATACACACCGAAGAGAACGGGCACAAAACTTGCCCATATTGCCAATCGCGAGAACGAGAGGAAACTGAAAACCAGCGCGAAGACCGGAAACAGGACAAGAATCCAGAAGAGAGCACTGGTTCTGGGCAGTTTATGCATGACCAGTACGAATAAGATACCGCATACGATATCGGCTGCAAACAGCACCCAGGAATCGACAGAGCCGATCGTCTCACCCTGCAACTCTGACTCGATCGCGTATCCAATCAGCTCGCATCCAGGAACAGGTCCGATCGGCGTCGGGTGCCTATCTCGGGAGGCGAAGTAAGTTCCGCCCAGTATCACAATTTTGTCGCTCAAGATCGCCTGCAACGATGCTGGATTTTTTGTCACGAGCTCATGAATTCTGTCTAGTGAATACCCTGAATACAGGTTCGAGTCGCGAGCAAATTTAAAGATCCTTTTCGGCTCAGAACCATCCCTGGTAGCACGCTGCGCGTCCACTATTTTTATAGCCGCCCAGGGCAGGCTATCGACTTTGGCAGCGTCACCATGCTCTCCATGGTGCTTCCCAGCCTCTGCAGTCGTTCCCCCCTTACTTTGTGAGACTACCTTCAACGTCCGATTGTAGCCTCGAACAATGCAATCCTTGTCAGGCGTCATGACTGCCAGCCCGGTATGAATCGAGGTCAAGTCATTCCCGCCAAGGACAGGCGCGGTCTCAAGAGCAGGTAGCTCGTGATGTCCGCCTTCATGATGCTCCTCCGCATGCTCTCCAGCCTCCGCTTCCGGTTGGTGAGCAGTCTGCGCCCAGACCACAGGAACTCCGTTCCACTTTTCGCTCCGCAACTTGCTGAACTCCGGTGAATCGGTCTCGATATCGACCACAATTGCCTTAGGTCGACCTGTTGCAATCCAGAGAAGAGCGTCCTTCAGCTTGTCCGGTTCGAGCGGGCTCTTGCTGTCGAAGTACGTTTCATAGTCTTTGTCGCCGATGTATACGAGAAACGTATTCTTGAACTCAATCGGTCTCGTGCGAAGAAACACATCAACTGTCGAATTCTCGAGAGCAGTCAAGATGTCAGTTGAATGGTGTATCCAGGCCGTAAGCGCAGAACAGAGTACGATGATCGGAAGCGCTCTAGCTACGTGCTGAAGAGTCGATTCATGCTCGGAGTGGCTGCTCGGAAGCAGCCGAGAGAGGAACTGCTGCCATGCTGTCAAGATTTTATTCAAACCAGTACGTCCCGGTTACGATGCAGGTCAATTTTAACCCGATGGCTCCGGCGGATGGGTATGATCTTTTCTTGAACAGAGTTCTGGAGGAACAATGAAGAAACCACAAGCAATCGGGATTCTTGCCACCCTTCTCATGCTTTGGCCAAACGGCGCTGCATTTGCCGAGAGGGCGAAAGCCGAGGTAGCTGGGGTGGTTACGCGTCTGGATGGCGAGTGGTCGCTCGTTTTGCCGGACGGTAGTTCTCGCGAAGTCAGGTTGCTTGACGCTGTGCCAGATGGTGCAAGCTTGAAAAGTAATGATAAGAAGGCGGTTGTGGAAGTCGAGCTAGTCGATAGAACTCGGCAGGTACGAAAAGGGGGCTCGAAAAAAACAGAGCCGATTGTTTTCAAAAAGAACTCACCTGACTTTTGGGCAGAAGCGATTCGAATTTTTTCCGGCAAACCTCAAGTGTTCGTCACAACCAGCGCGCGAAGCAGAGAAGTCGTTACAGATACCGTGCTGCACAAACAGAATGGAAAGCTAGACTTGTCGCCCGCGCTGGTGGGAATGAATGGTGGCAAACTTAACCTCGAGTTTGCTCGCATGAAAGACGCTCAGGAACGCGAACCGTCAAAGAAGCTTGAGGTCGCGTGGGAAAAGAGCACTGGCGCGGTGATCGATGCTGCAGAGATCGATGACGGTATTTATGTGTTGAGCATAAGTCGTGGTCCAGCTGTCCTTACGGGATGGGTACTGATTCTGAACAACGAGCGATTCGACTCCATAGAGAAGGACTGGAATGAAGTCCTGAAGCAAACCAAGGCCATGAGCAAAAATGCATCGAATGCACATGCACGAGAGGGCATTTTGAAAGCACTGATGTTCTCCCTCGCAGTTAAGTCGGGCGTTGCCACATCCAGCAGCGGCTCATGATCTGAGAAGAAGAACTCTGACAAAACTTTGTGGTCCTGACCGCGCAAATCGAGCATGCGTAGTTGTTTTGTGCTCTGTGCCTTGTTTGTAATTCTGCATGAGCACAGGGTCAGAACCATACTCTCTTCTCGGGAAAGAGTAGCCACCGGATTTGATGAAAACACTAATTCCGTTTTCGAAGGATCTGAATTTCAGCCGGAATGAGAATTTGATGAAAAGGCGATTGATGTTTTCGTGATTCTCGCTCTATCGAATGCAAGCGATGATGTGACAGTGGCAAGCAATCGCAGGAGGCTACGAAAATCAATGCAAGAACTAAAAACCGAAATTGCTCCAGGCAGCAAGGTGACCGGCAAGGTTGTGGACAAACTCGATTTCGGGCTCATCGTTAGCATTGCCGACGGTGCCGCTACTGGTTTCGTACATGTCAGCGAACTCGTTGGTGCTTCGAAAGAGGAGCGTGACAAGTTGCTGGAGAACGCGAATTTAAGCGATGTTCTCGAGCTGGATGTGTAACGAGATTTGTATAGGAGTGAAGAAAATGAACATGACAAATAAATCCCTGGCAGGAAAAATAGCACGCTTAGCTTTAGTAGCCCAATTGGTAACTACCGCGAACCTTGGAATGCTAGACGTAAAGGCCGAGCCCTCTCCTGACACTCCACCAAACCAGGGAACAACAGATAGTGTCGACAACAAACAACTCGCGGAGCAGTATTTCCTGAGCGGACAAAACAAGATTGCAGCGGGTGACTACAAAGGCGCTATCGCCGACTTGACAAAAGCAATCGCAGCCGACCCCAAACACTGTTTAGCGTACAACATGCGCGGGTTCGCATATATGAACTTGTCGGACTACAAGAACGCCGTTCCCGATTTCAGCAAGTCAATCTCCCTAAGACCTGATGTGCCAACATTCTGGAATAACCGTGGTAGTGCATATTCTGCTCTAAGTGAATACAAACTAGCACTCGAGGACTTAAATAAATGTATTGAGCTAGATTCACAATATGCCGACGCATACTATGAGCGAGGCTATGTCAATTGCGAGCTCCACAAATTTGAAGCAGCCTTGAACGACTGCAGTACTGCAATCTCGCTCAAACCAAAGATCGTGGAGTATTGGTTTCGTCGAGGTGTCATACGAAACACGTGCGAACAATTTGAAGGAGCGGTTGCTGATCATACGCAATGCATTCTCCTCAAACCTGATCATGCAGACGCATATGCTGAGCGTGGATATGCACATCGCTCGCTGAAAAAATACAATGAGGCACTTTCCGATTACGACAAATCAATTTCGCTGAATCCGAAATCCATTGAGCACCTGATCGATCGAGGCGCGCTACACAGGATCATGGGCAACATCCAACTAGCTATTGACGACTTCAATCAGGCTATTAAGATAGATCCTACCGCGGCTCGTCCGTACAACCACCGTGGCATGGCTTATCAAGCAATGAAACAGTACTCGAACGCCCTCGTGGACTTCAACAAAGCTATTTCACTCGAACCAGAAGCTGCCGCATATTGGTACAACCGCGGCATATTATACGCGGACCTGAAACAGTACGAAGTATCTGTCAAGGACCTGAACAAAGCGATTGCTCTAGATGCCACGGTCTCTAAATACTTCATTCAGCGCGGAAACGTTTACGGACTACTCGGGCGATGGAAAGAGTCATTGGATGACCAAACCAAAGCGATTAAGCTCGACCCGAAGAACGACCTCGCATTTGCTTGCCGTGCCGTTGCTGACACATGGCTGGACATGTGGAACAGTGCAATCTCTGACGCTGATGAGGCAATAAGACTGAATCCAAAGGCACCATTTAACTGGTACGTTCGCGGCACCGTATATAAGGCCATCGGACAGAGAGCGCTGGCCCTGCGAGATCTTCGGAAAGCAGCGGAGCTTTACTCTCAACAAGGCGACCAGGAAGGCTACAAGACCACCGTCGCTCACATCCAGTCGTTGCAATCTGCCGCATAACAAAGATCATCGTTCGATCATGGGCGAGAGAATGGAATTCTAATTGCCAGTTAAAACAAAAAACGGTGAATTCGAATGTTGAATTATTGCGTTGCCGACCTGAGTCACGCCGGATATATACGTTCCAGTAATGAAGATTCCTGCATTATCAGCGACGATCGAAAACTTTTCGTTGTCGCAGATGGAATGGGCGGCGAGGGCGCTGGCGATATTGCCAGCTCTCTCGCCGTTGAAGCCGTTCATTCTCTTTGGCGTGAAACACCTCCTGACCTCCTAGATCCTGATGACATCGAGCTATGGATAGATGACGCTATAGATGGCGCCAACACCGATATCATGAAGGAGAATAGCAACACAGGTCTGTCCAGTGGTACCACGATAGTCGTCGCTGTGCAGGCCCCGGATGGAATGTTGTTTTTCGCTCACGCGGGAGACTCTCGTCTCTATTCTTCCAGGCGAGGACTGCTCACTTTAGACCACTCACTGTCTGCCACCCAATTGACCAGATGTCTCGGTCATTCAACTTCAGTAAAGGGCGAACAAGGAAAGGCCTTCATTCAGCCCGGAGACAGACTGCTTCTATGCACGGATGGATTGAGCCAAGTGGTGCCTGATCAAGAGATTCTATCGATCCTTTCGCGAGACGGAGCCGCTCACGAGCTCGCAGAATCACTCGTCGACGCAGCTCTTAACTCCGGTGGACCAGACAACATAACAGTGATCGTGGTCGATTATTTAAAATGAGCGAGGTTCCACTCAATTGAATCAGTTCAATCTGATATTGATTCTTCGGGTCAGAGTAGATTGGCTCTCCAACAAGCTTTCGATCTTCCCTGGGAGATCCATTCGTCATACAAATGTCTCCTCTCTGGAGCTTCGTCCAGCGTTGAGAGCATCTGTCCGGGATGTACATCCTCTAATAAGCTTTCGTTGTGCTGAAAGATCTGCCGGTATGAGTCTTAGCTGAAAGCTGATATCGACTTGCATGTTTTCATCAACCCGCGGACCTTCCTTCGACTCGATAATCTAAGCATCAACCCAAAGGAGGCACACAATGTTTACATCTCATCTGAATAACAAAGTAACGATTCCCGCCGGATTCTGGCTTCGAGCAATTGCAGGAGTTATCGATTTACTCTTAGCGTTTGTAGTCTATATGTTGGTCTGTTTCTCGGCAGGAGCTCTTGGAGCAATGGTTTTTGGCCAGGCGTCCGTCGTATCGTGGGCAACGCCAGTCGCCTATGGTCTGCAGTTTTTCGTGCCGTGGCTCTACTTCTCCATAATGGAGAGTTCGGAAATGCAGGCGACGTTCGGCAAGAAAGCGCTGGGACTAAAGGTCATCGACATCAACGGAAATAGGCTCTCGTTCAGCCGCGCCACCGCTCGCTTCTTCGGAAAAATACTTTCCGCATTGTTGCTCGGTTTGGGCTTCGTGATGACCGCCTTTACGCCTCGCAAACAGGCATTGCACGACATTATCGTCGAAAGCACTGTTGTGAAGTTGGTAGACGTTCCAGTGACGACAACATGGCATAGACAGCCGGCACCAGATACCTGTGCATCTCCAGTCAACTCATTTTTCAATTGATCCGGAAGAGCGGTAG
>CAYTDR010000324.1:0-8005 GCA_964436185.1 uncultured Candidatus Obscuribacterales bacterium
GATGTTGCCGACGATTGCGCCCACGATGAGGATCAGGATCAAGATCGGGTGCATGTTGTATCTCCGTTGATACGTGAATGGTTGAGGGCAATTTAGACAAGTTAGGACTAAACCAGAATGCTCAAGCTGCTTATCGAGCCCCTGATGCTTCGTCTTCCTGACGCGGTGCACCAAAGCTCATCGAATTTGTCACGAGGAGAACTCTGCAGCAGATTACTGCCTGAGGAACGTTTGCAAATTCAGATGGCTATTTTGGGATCGACTTCGTCAGAAAAGAGAGGTAAACAGGGACATGATTGCGACACTGTGGCAAAGCGATCACGATCAAGACAACCACTTTCTGGTAAAGGAAGGACTGCTGGAAACAGGCTAAAGTCTTGGTCGATATGGCAGTAAAACCAAGACACATGCCTGATCGGCAGAACCATTTCTATGATTGAGAAATGAACAAGGCAGTTTTGAATATGCTCCCTGATATCATCGGTGATGTCACGCTAGAACGCCCGGCTAGCAGTCACTCGTAATTTCAATATCGAATATGGTGCCTGCGTCTTAGTTGTAATTCATCATGACGGTTCATTACGTCGAGATTGTATCAAGATTGGCAATCGATGGGGATCGGGATAAAAAACAACTGGTTCAATATTCCAAGTTTCTACAAGAACGGCTTTTTTGCTGATTCAATATCAAATTACAAAGCTTTAGCTTAGATATTTGATATAAAAGTACTCTCTGAGAAACTTTTATAGCGTGGCTATAGGTGTCGAGGTACTGGTATTGATACTTTCAGGAATCGCTCAATACAGATATTCGTTGTCCCACTAAACCAATCGACTCACCCACCTTCAACCGCATTAAGACTCACTAGCTGAACAGCTTCGAGGCACGGTGATGGTTCTCCTTTGGAGCGCAAGCGTTGAATTGAGGAGAGAGTCTCCTTGGGATATCGCCATAGCCTTCATGCAGTCGCGATGCGCTGCTTGTCCGGGATATTGCGGCATGGATGAACGGACTGCTTATCACAAGCAAGTCGTATATCGTCCCCTGTTGGGACATCGATAAACAAACCGAGATCACCGGCGCCGTGCGCCGGAGTCTCTGAACAGGTGTTGCTTGAGCCGGTGGCTGACAAACTGCCCCAGGCTCGTTTCAACCTTCTCGATGAGGAAACACGAACATGTGTACTGCCATCATTACGCTGCTGACAGCGCTTGGCATGCTTGTTTTCGGACGAAAACGAGTCGCCGCTGCGCTCAGTCGCATGCGCTGTCCTTTTGCTTGCTTCTCCAAGTCGCCGCCCAGCCCGCTAAACCCCGCTCCGCCGGGTGATCCTGGGCTTGGTTGGCAGGAGAGATTTATCGACGGGAGTGAGGCTGCCGAGGAGGAATACCTCGAAGAGGCGGCCGAAAAGATCAACCAGGTTCAGGACGAGAACAAGAGACGCTCCCGTTCGAAACAGTACCGGCATGCGTTCCACAGCAAGACTCTCGCTGGAATCAAGAACGCGGAGCTGGTCGTCGGGGAGGATATTCCCGAGAAGCTCGAGGTGGGCTTCTTGCGCCGTGGACGGAAGTATCGCACGACCGTGCGGCTCTCCAACGCCTCGGGCAAGATTCAGTCGGACAAGAAGAAGGACCTGCGCGGCATCGCTGCCCGCGTTCATACCGACGAAGGTGACCAGGACTTCCTGGCTACCAACGGCTCCGCCTCGCACGCCCGCGACGTTCGCCAGTTCGTAGAATTCGCCCTGGCGCTGGCCGGATCGCTGTTGATGCTTCTTCCGCGCCTCTTGTGGAACATCGGACTGTTCGAAACCATCCGTATGTTCCGCACTGTGCTTCGCCAGACCTCGCGCAAGGTGCTGAGCCTCGCTTGCGAGACCTACTTCAGCCGCTCGCCGTACGCCATTGGCGAACGGGCGGTGCGCTTCCAGTTTACGCCTCGTACTCAAGGGGCCATCCCGGTTCGCGACAGCGATGAGTATCTCTCCGAAGAGCTCATCGAGCAACTCAAGCACGGCCCGGTGATCTTCGATCTGCAGGTGCAGCTCTACATCGACGAACTCAAAACGCCGATCGAAGATGGTTCTGCCGAGTGGGACAGCCCGCTCATCACCATCGCCCAACTGGTCATTCCGCAACAAGACCTGACCACAGCCGAAGCCCGCGCCGACCATGACGCGGTAAACGAGCTGGAATTCACGCCATGGAACTGCCTGCCAGGATTCCGTCCCCTGGGCAGTCTCAACCGCGGACGTCGACCCTGTTATCGGGTCTCCGCCGACTTGAGAAAAGGACGCAGCAAGCTAAAACGACGCCGGAGCCGCAAGGCTTCTGGTTCTCCGCAAAGAGGGAACGATCACATGAGTGAGTCTCACGCCAAGGATGGGGCCGGGCGCTGCCCGTTCCGTCCATCTGACAAGCCCGCCAACGAAGATGCGGGACAGTATCGCCCCAAGTCCTCACGAGAGGGCATTGGTCCGTACAAATACGTGTACTGGAACTTCTTCCACTTCGTCTTCGCCTTCCTGGACCGTCTCCTGGCTTTCAATCCGTTCCGCAAGGTCTCCTGGGACAAGTGGCCGAGCCAGTTCGGCTTGCTCTTCTTGCTCGGCAAGATCCGCTCCAACCGCTCCAACGCCCTGACGGATCCGTACGACTACAAGACCAACGACACGAAGAAGTTCGGTCCGGAGCCGGAGAACGCCGGCAAGTACATCAGCGCTGACGGCACCTACGTCTCGGACAACGACAACCCGCAGATGGGTGCCGAGAACACGCGATTCGGCTCCAACATCCCGCCCCAGAAGGTCCGTCCGGACGTGGCGACGATGAAGCCCCTGGCGCGCGAGGTCGGCAAGCTGCGCTGGCGCCGCATCGACCCGAACACGGGCAAGGAAATCACCGTCTTCGCCATGATCCTCAACGATCTGGCCGGGTGGTGGATCCAGTTTCAGTTTCACGGCTTTGGCGGCAACACCAAGCGTGATCCGGTCACTACCTGCCCGCACATGATGCCTCGTACCGCCGAGGACAACTGGCCGGACGGCGACCACGCCGTTGTCGACCGCACCACCAAGGACCCCACCCGCGTCACTGACAACGGTCGTCCCACGCCGATCAACGAGCGTGTGCAAGCCTGGGTGCAAGGTCAGCTCTACGGCACCAACGAGACGGAGCTCAACCGGCTGCGATCGTTCCAGGGTGGCAAGTTCCGCCTGGACGAAAACGGCAACCTGCCCGAGTCCGACGAGAAGGGTGGCATCGACCTGACCGGGTTCATGAACAACTACAACCCCGGTCTGTCCTTCCTGCACTGGCTCTTCGTGCAGGAGCACAATGCCATCGCCGACTACTATGCCTCGTTCCACCCGGACTGGGACGACGAGAAACTCTTCCAGATGGCTCGCAAGGTCAACGTGGCGCAGATCGCTCGTATCCACACGATCCAGTGGACCGAGGACCTGCTGCAACACCCGACGCTGCAGCTCGGCATGCACGCCGACTGGTACGGCTTCCTGGGTCAGAAGCTCAAGATGTGGATCATGCGCCTGTGCCACCGCTACCCGCTGGTGGAATGGCTGACCCGTCCGCTGCGCGGCTCCGACGTGCTCTGGGGTATGCCCGGCTCGAAGTGGGAGCACCACGACGGTCCCTTCCAGGTGCCCAAGCACTTCCGCGTCGTCTATCGCTTGCACGAGCTGGTGCTCTCCGACCACGAGATGGTCGACCCGACCACCAACCAGGTGCTAGAAACCATCGACCTGGTCAAGTTCGTCCACGAGAACACCCGGCCCATCGTCGCCAAGTTCGGCTACGAGACCCTCGCCTGGTCGTTCGTCCGCAAGTCGTGCGGTGCGCTGACGCTGCACAACTTCCCCCGCGCTTTGACGCGCTTCCAGAATCAGCAGGACGGCACCTGGACCGACCTCGCCGAGCGGGACGTCTTCCGCGAGCGTGAGGACGGCACGGGCACGTTCAACCAGTTCCGCATGTCCCTGGGTGAGCGTCCGGTGACCTCCTTCATGGAGTTGACCGGCGGCAACGCCGAACTGGCGCGCGAGCTGGAGATCTGCTACGAAGGCGACATCGAAAAGGTGGACGTGGGTATCGGCATCCTCGCCGAGCCGAAGCCGGAAGGGTTCGCCCTGGGCTTCACCCAGTTCTACCAGTTCGTTCTCAACGCTCCTCGGCGTGTGAAGAGCAACCGTTACCTGACGGAAGGCTTCACCTACGCCGATTACGAAGAGGGCATGAACTGGGTCGAGCACGGTGGTGGCATGCTCGGTGCCATGTACCGGCACTTGCCCAAGCTCCGTCCGCTCATGGAAGGCGTCAACCGCGCCTTCGCGCCCTGGAAGGACACCGAGGACTTCCCGTACCGCATGCTCGACAACGCTCACCAGGCTACCCAGAAAGCCGGTCTCAGCGACCTGCGCACCCTCGGTCTGGGCGCTATCGCTGCTGCTATCGGTGTCTGCACTGGGGCGGTTTCGCTCTGGTTTGCCATCCTCCTGCTTGTCGCCATCACCATCATCCCTGCCTGGCTGACGGTCAAGCGCATGCTGGCCATGCGGTTCCTCCAGCTCGTCTGGCGGAAGTGCTACACCGACAAGCGCACGGAGATGTTCGCCACGCTCGCGCGCGCCGAACGTTCGATGGACCGGGCTTCGCACTACGGAAGCTTGCACGCTCTGGCAGTAATGGTCGGTGCCGCGGCACTGCTCGTCACCTTCGGCTTCAGCCACTGGCTCGTCGGTTTGCCGCTCGCCGGCATCATCCTGAGCGCCATGGGCACTCGCAAGTGGTCGCGTGCTTATGCGCAGGCCACGCAGCTGGCTAAGATTGGTCTGTTGAACCGCATGCGTGATGGTCAGCCGGTGACTGACGCTGCCACGTTGCTGCCGGGCAAGACGGCGCTGGAAAAGCGGTACTGGTTCCTCACGGGTAGCGAAGGCAACCCGGTGGCGACCTACAGCACGATGTACCGAGCGTTGCGTGAGAACGGTCTGCCGCGCTGGAAGGCGTGCGGAACGGCGATCATGTCGGGGCTGTCCTTCGGTCCCAAGTCCCAGGAAGGTCTGTCGACGGCAGTGCGGGCGCGGTTGGGGATGTTCGACATCTACATTCCGAACCTGATCAAATGCCAGGGCCTGTCCAACACCCGTATCTACGCTCCTCCGGGTAACACCAAGGGGCTGACGCCGGGCGAGGTGGACATGGACGAGTTCGAGCTCATGTTCCGCAAGTTCGCTCCTGGTCGCGACTACATGACCGCCTATGACCTCGAGCGCATGCGGGAGGAGAACTCCTACCGCGATGCTTGCCAGGGACGCGGCAACTGGTTCACGCGGTGGCTGGGCCGCATGGCCGCGAAGCGCCGACATGACCAGCTCATGATGACCTTCGAGGACCGCGTCGTGGAAGAGGACAAGAAGCTGGTGCCCGCCATCAGCAAGGACATGTTCCTCCGCTTCTACCAGGGCTCCGCGCAGTTCGACCTGCAGCGCGAGTACACGGAAAGCGACACCGCCAACTAAGCAGTGTTTGATTAAGAACCGCTTGCCGGGCTGAGAGGCCTGGCGACGGTCCATCGTCGGAGGCGGGCGGAGACCGGGAAACTGGCTCCGCCTGCCGTTTGCGTGTCATAGCCCGGGAGCGAGGGTCTTCTGCTTGCCTGTCCTGATGCGACATGCAGGCAGAGCACTCCCGCTCCGGGGCTAGACTTCACCGGATTTGGTATCGACATGGCTGGAGTTCATGTCCGCCAAACCACAGACAAACTCCATAACAGACCTCACTCCAGCGAGCAGCATGTGATGCTCGTATGGTCTGAGACGGGGAACAAACCAATGAACGCAGCGTTACACACAAGTCCTGACAACATTTTGCTGGCTGGTGCCTTCTTCGCCATCGGATACATCGTCGGGCTCTACCTGGCGCGCAAGCTGGGTATGGCCACGCTCTTGCCCTCGATCGTGATCGGGGTCATCTGCTGCGTTGTCCGCGGCTTCTCGCCGCCGCTCGAGTTCGCCGCCATCGCCTCGGTCTCCGTATTGCATGTGGCCGTCGGTTGCTTGACTGTGCTCATCCTCAAGCACACCAGGTCGCTTGCGGACGAACGAGCGCAGAGCAACTCGTAAGCTTGCTCGATTAAACCAAGACCACAACTAAGAAAGAGAGCAAGCACATGGACTCGATCATGCAATACACGGCCGGCTTGGCCACGGCGTTCGACACCTTCTGGTTCGCCGTCACCTTCCTGGCAGGCATCTGGATTGCGGCTCGCTACGGCAAGGCCGCTCTCGTCCCGTCAATCATCGTCGGTGTCGCTGTCTGTTACATCCGCTTCGTGCTCAACTTCGAGCCACTGTCGACGGTGGCGGCTCTGTGCATGGGCGGTCTGCACATCGCCTCCGGCGTCTGGCTGGGGCTCTTGTTCAACCGTGGCAAGAAGACGAAAGCACAGTCCGATGTCGAGGCGGATAACTACCAGGGCTAATCGCCAGGTTTGACACCACTTCTGATGGCGACCGGATAGCGTTTGTTCGGTCGCCTGCCTGATCGGCTCGA
Organism: uncultured Candidatus Obscuribacterales bacterium; assembly: GCA_964436185.1. Classification (GTDB taxonomy): domain Bacteria; phylum Cyanobacteriota; class Vampirovibrionia; order Obscuribacterales; family Obscuribacteraceae; genus CAYTDR01. Next base: position 6,573 of record CAYTDR010000324.1, read on the forward strand.
GTCACCTCTTACAGGGGTGGCTCGCAACAGCAATCTGTCGATGCCCGTGCAGCTCAGGTATGAGCTGCCGGGATCGGCATAAAGCGTTCTTTTCTTTCGCAACCAGCTCTACTTCAAACTGAGCAGATGCCCAATGAACAGCTCATCCACAAACACCACTAACGCCACAGCAAGCGAGGCGTTGTTTATTCTCGGAATCAACATGGACCAGCTGTCGACGCGGGAATTCGCCGTCAACCTCGTCAACTGGTCCTATAACACGGCGAACGCAGGAAGACCGCTGCGTATCAACATCAACTCGATGGGAGGCAACTTCCTCGATTGCGTGTTCCTCTTCGAGCAGATTCAGCATCTGCGAGCACGGGGACACAAAGTCAATCTCGCGGCCTTCGGGCGCTGTGCATCTTGCACCTCCTGGTTCTTGCAAGGCGGTGACAAACGCATCATGGGAGCGAACTCGTGGATTCTCATTCACGAAATCAGCTCCCGCGCAGAAGGCACCGTCAGCGAGGTGCGCGCCGAGTTGAAGCGCATGGAGCAACTGCAAGACCAGAGCATCAAGCTGCTCACCAGCCGCTCCAAGCTGACCGCAGAGACGATTCACCAGAACATCGACGGCAGCAAGGACTGGTGGATCGACGCCACCACGGCCAAGGAGCTGGGTCTGATCGACGATATCGAAGAGATCCCGGCGTTCTCTTGACCGCCATCCGAAACCAGTCAGGGAAGCAGCAATGCTTTCCTGGCTGGCGACGGTAGGCTGAGACACAGGTGACATTTCGCCTTAATACTTGAAGTGTCTGTCCCGGTTCTGCCTCCCTAAAGGGACTACCGTCCATCGGTTTCCTGAGCAGAACCTGTCACACCTAGATACGCCACTACCGATGGCGTGGAAGGGAAACGAAGAATGGCAACAATTACTTCCGCCGCCTGCGTTGCTGAGATCAACAAGCGTTGGTCCACAGACGCGCGCAAGAGTCCCAAGGATTGGAAGCGCATCTCGAAAACTGGCACAGCCAGTACCTCGATCGTGCGCATCTTCGAGCATCGCACCCTCGCAGAGTTCGCCACCGTCGTCGAAGAGGGTGGACAGATCACGACCGTCACCTTCAGCCAGACGCGGCCGCAACCGACCAAAGCAGCCAAAGCACGGCGGTCGAGCACCACCGAAACCGTGACCGCTCCGGCAGAGGCCGCGAGCAACGGCAAGGCGGTGGCATCCGACTACATCTTCGCCATCACCGGGCGAGAGGGTGGTCTCACCAACTTCGCCGTCAGCTCCATCCAATATTGGCAGGAGAACGGCTGCCTCGACGACGAAGGCTACCACGGTCTGCTCGACGGATTGCTGCCCAAAGATGCAGGCGAGTCCTCCGAATCGCAGTTCTCCACTACGCTCGGCAAGAAGGCGCTGACCAAGTTCCTCCTCGCCC
>CAYTDR010000325.1:0-7992 GCA_964436185.1 uncultured Candidatus Obscuribacterales bacterium
AGTGAGCCAAACCCTGACTGGATGCCGCGAGCCGATCGTGCTCTTCGGCGGACATCTCGATCACCTTGAGTTCTTTTCTCGTGAAGAACTCTTTCCAGAAACGATATGACTTATCTTTCATCCGAAATCGATCGATCACGATACGCTGCCCGACCACACCTTGCGCTCTAATAGTGTCGGGTCCGAACATAGGATGGGTGAGCATCGCCTGAAATCCATCCGGCAGGTACTGCTCGAGCACGGACTTAGCGTGCATCTTGACAGACAAAACATCGATGATCGTTTTCGCCTCACTGCCTGCCAACAGCTGCATGTGCTCGGCAATCGTGCTCTCGAAACGTGAAATAGGCACACAATAGAAAATATCGTTGGCGGACAGAGCAGTCTCGAGATCGACGAAGGTAGGGCTGCCCTCGCCCAACTCTTCACAGCTCTCACTGTCCAGATCGAAGGCTAGAACATCGAAGTCATCACGCAATAAAAGCGCAAGCAGTTTTCCGAAACGCCCATATCCGATGACGCTGACTGTTCTGCCTTTCTTCATCTTGCTGCTTGGAATCCCGGTTTCTCATCGCTCAAACTTGGCAGTACGCCAGTTATTACCGCCCTCAGAGGGAGGGCAGCTCAATACGATACCATGAATCTCAAGGGGTTTTGAGCCTTGATTGCCGATTGAAAAGATCTCAGTCAGCGCGCTACCGATCGCCCGCCTTGCTTCCTTGCCCATCACTAGCGCGATTTCGAAGCAGCCCATGCACGTCAATGCGATTCAGTGTCGACATCAATCCCCGATACCGTATTTAGTGGCATATCGGAGGCGCGATTTTTCACCCATGAGAGTTCAGCCTACTTTCACTACGACCAGACCGTTATTCGATCACCCACCTATCGGTCGAGGTCCTCCCGAAAGTAGCAAACGCCACATAACTTGCACGAAAAGCGCCACCGCGCGCTTGGCAAGCCTTGCCCTGCGATTTCTACAAGAAAGGCCGGACAGAAATTCCAAGAGCCGTTCATTAACTGCTGAAGAGATAGTCCCTGCCAGGGTTTATCCTTTCAAAATCGAGCATTTGCGAACCTATTTTCAACACTGTTTGCCTGCCCTGTCGTTGAAAATAATGCCCATGATCGTAACCTTTATTGACTTGGTTGGGCCTCGTGCCTTATATAAAAAGGTCAGCAGCAACGGAATCTCTGTATGAACTTTGTCTTCCTGTCTCCCCACTTTCCTACGAACTTCGAGAATTTCTGTGTCCGCTTGCAACAAGCGGGAGCAAACGTGCTCGGTTTGGCAGATGAGCCTTACAGCCAGCTCACCTGGGAGCTGAGAGGCGCTCTTAATGATTACTACCAAACCGAGAGTATGCACGACTACGACCGGCTGGTACGAGCAATGGGATTTTTCACTCACAAATACGGAAAAATCGACCGACTCGATTCTCACAATGAGTATTGGCTGGAAACTGAAGCGAAGTTGCGCACAGATTTTAATGTCCCAGGCATCAAACTCGATCAGATCAATCGCATGAAGCGAAAGTCCGAGATGAAGAAGGTATTCATAGAAGCCGGTCTTTCACCGGCTCGCGGAAAAATCTGCAGAACGAGAGAAGAGCTGCGAGATTTCATTTCCGAAGTCGGCTTTCCGGTGGTGGCAAAACCAGACATCGGAGTAGGCGCCGCAAAAACCTACAAGATCGAGAACTTGGAGCAGACAGAGCCATTCTGGAACGACAAATTACCTGAAGACTACATCGTTGAAGAGTACATTCAAGGAACAATCGTAACTTTTGACGGACTCGCCGCTGCACCTGGCGAAACAGCGTTCTCGTCATCGCTTCGCTACAGCAAGGGCATTATGGAGACGGTCAACGAGGATTCAGATCTATACTTTTACGTGACCAGAGAGATCGAGCCGGATCTGGACGCTGCCGGAAGAAAAATACTGAAAGCATTCCAGGTGGAGGAGCGATTTTTCCACTTCGAATTTTTCAAATGTGGGGATGAGTTGATACCACTGGAGGTGAACATGAGGCCTCCTGGCGGACCAATTCTGGACATGATGAATTTTGCAAACGACTTTGACTGCTACAAGGCTTGGGCAGACCTGATAGTTCGAAAAGAGAGCAACGTGGTAGCGAGCAAAAACTTCTTTGTAATCTACGTCTCGCGCAAGGATCGAATTGATTACCACAATTCACACCATGCAATACTCGAGAAATACAGAGATCTACTGGTCATGGAGTCGCGAATCGACGGAGCTTTTGCTCAGGCACTCGGCAATCAGGGCTACATTTTGCGTCATCCTGATTTGGACACATTGCTCGACGCCGCAGCAGGTATTCACAAGCGTCGATAAGGTCTGACCGGGAATTACCGCCAACTTTAGCCATGAACTGACCTGGCACCATCAGTCTCATCTCTAGACTGCAGTCACCCACGCCTGCTTATTCCATGTTTCCAAACGAACACAAAGGGAATCGACGGCATCGTACCTTCAGGATTTTTGAATGGCTGAAACAAGGCGTCAAGCCGGCGAAATGCGCTCAACAGGCTTGGGGGCTCGGCAGTCTGGTGCGGGAAAACTGCCGCCAGCGAGGCTCGCCCCGAGTTGTGCCGCACTGCGCGATCGGAGAAATTCACGAAAACAGGCTACAATGCGAGAAGCCGCCTTAACTACAAACATTAAAAAAGGTGGATTTCTTGACATTGATGTTGTAAAAAGTAATTATGAGGTTAATTTGCGTCGTAGTCGTCGCGCTCTCATTCAGGCTCAATTTCTCGACTAGGACACTTCCGATTTCGGGAGCCGACAAAGAAAGGTACTATCCAGCTCCATGCTACTGAAAAAAGACAAGCTGAATATGGGAATTCTTCCCTATCACCGAATCTGGTGCATCAAACTGTGCCTATTGGCAGTAGTGCTGATGTCCTTCACCTTCAATGAAGCTCTGGCTACACCTTACCATGACCCGAAAGAGCAATTGGCTGTGGACTGTCTTGACTTTATGTCCGCAGCGGATGCCTACAATTTCATCGCTAAAAACCAGTGGAACGAGCTGCTCGGCAGAGTCAACGAAGGAATTCAGAAGGACCCCGAAAATCCGAGACTCTACGACATCCGCGGAAGAATCTACTGTGCCATGAAAGAGTTTCAATTGGCTGAGCAAGACTTCAATCAAGCGATTCAGCTTGCACCCAAAAATCCTGTCTTGTACGAGCACCGCAGTGGTCTCTACACGGGCATTGGAAATCATTCAATGGCTGCCAGCGACCGCAGAGTATTGTCGACGTTGAAACCCGATTGGGACGTCCCGCTTGGCAAAACGCCCAGCACTAACGTCTTTAGTATGGCCTGGACCGCAGTCGTACTGATTGTCGTGATAGGTGTGCCACTTTTCCTGTTGATCGTCAGAAACAACCGCAGCAGCACCGGAACATCGTACAAAGCGATAGGCGATCGATAGCCGCACTAAGTAAGACCAAAGGCTCTTCCAGAATACGCCAGCGGCTGATTCATATAATTTTCGATGATCTAGATTTTCCGTCTTGAATGGTGCCTTATCCTACTCGATTGTCACGAGCTTTGGACAATACTACTTGGTCCAACGCTAATGATATGCTTGAATTGGATAGTGGGGATTGTGCAACCGTGCACGAGGAAAAAATGACAAAGCAGCTACCAATCTTGCTCATGCTACTAGGGTGTGTCACATCCACCAGCGGATGCGCACAACTAGAGACTGCCAATACCTATGGCGAAAAAGCGAAAACAATTGTTGTCAAAGTCAACATGAAGACAGTCCAAGTAGCAGTCGAAAAGTACTTCAGAGATCATGCCTACAAGTACCCGGTGCAGATCGACGACGAAATGAAATCCTATTTCTCCGGCGGAGATCCCGCAAAGAAAACGCCCGGTACGGCCCCACGAAATCCATTTACAGGAGAGACTGAATGGCCGGTCCTGGGAACGATAACTGACCTTCAAGGAACGCGCAACGCCGCTCCAACTTCCCTCAAGAAGGGAGTCATTGAGTACAGTCCGCTAGATGGCGGCAAGAGCTATGCCATCAGGGGTGGTGCCGAGAATGATATGGCTGTCTCAGCTGCGGATGGGAACAATACCGTCGTGCACTCCAGAGATGATTTCGAGAAAGAGCAGTTGAACGACAAAGAGGAGTCGAACAAGTAGCTTATATACTAGTACGCTTACGTTGTTAGCGATGGGCAGGCATTGCAGCCGTGACAAGCTCTGCGTACTCATCTTCGGACGAAGACTCGAGCTTGCCGCTCTTGACCTGTTTGAAGTACTTACTGCAGCTCTTGCACTGATAAGTGGTTACAAATGTGATACCACTCGATTCCTCAACGCTAGGCAGCTTCACCGTCTCCAATGGGTCCAATTTCTTGGTAGCACAACTAGGGCACTTCGTCTTGAGAAGGACCGGCAAAAACGGTGTCACCAGAATCAGTGCAAACACTATGAACCACAAAAAGTCGTGCATACGTAAAGCTCACGATTGTATATACGGGGAGTAATTCTATACCGAAACTGCCAGGCAGCTTGCTTAAATAACTCTCTGCAGTTACATCGCCGCAAGGAAAACCTTTACCTGGTGGCGCAAACGGTCATTTGGTCTGGCTTTACGACACTTGACCAAGCAAAAGGAGCGAACACGATCATGAAGTGTACACACTAAGGTTAGTTGGTCGCGTTCGGGCAGCCGGCTGCCGGGGATTGGCGCAATTGCGAAATTACGAAATTAATTTCTATTGCCTGGCTATCGTCTCATAGCCGCGGCCAGCTCTGAAGAGAATGCTGTGGTGCTGGTTTTAAGCGTTGCAAATCTTTGGTCGATCGATGCCAATGCCTGATCGATCTCGGCTTGCGGTCTGCCGCTGGCCTGGATTTCCCGTCTTAAGCCGGCAGCAATGGCATCTAACGCACCATCAGGCTGCACTAAGAAGACTGGCATCAATGCACCGACAGCTGCGCCTGGTTGGGCAAACACATCAGCATTGGGATCAGCCGTGAAGTGCTGGGTGTATTGATGTCTTTGTGCGATTTCCAGGAATGTAGCGACATTCTGTTCAGTGAAACTTCCGCCTGCCTCGTTTGCCACGGCGTTCTGCCGTGCTTGTCCAAGGAATTCCACGGAGACGTTATATCTCGTGGCCAGACCCTGCAACTGAGCGTCGGTCATAAGGCCTGCCTGATCCGTCGGTCTCGGCGGAACTTGCTGATCCGGTCGAGGTACCGGTTGATCCGGTCTCGGACCTGGAGGTGGCACGTTTGTATCTTGTATGGTCCTACCCTGGGCTCTGGCCATCAGCGCACCATCTGCAGTGACAACGAGGCCTTCATTGTTAGCGCCTCTCACTTCGAAGGCGCCTGCTGCTCCTTGCCTGAATTCACCGACTACCGTCAGAGGTTCTTGACCCGGTCTGGTTACTCGCCATTGAACAGCGGTGCTGGCGGGTTGAGCCGCATCGGCTCCTGGGTTGCCTACAGCTCCACGCACTTGGATTATGGTAGTTCCATCGGATCGGCGAACGCCTCGGAACTGGTTATTAGCATCGCGCAGCATCTCAACTGTCTGGCCGCCATTATAGGCAATGCGTTGCTGCTCTCCACTTCCATCGCTAAGGACTTGGGTTCCGTTTGCATACGCGCCAGCTACCGTGCCATCGTTTCTGTTGATTTGAACCGTATGCGGTATCTCACCGCTTTGAATTCTTTGCGCGTTTTCCCGATGTGATCTGAAATCAACAGTGCCTGGAGTCTGCTCCGTACCTGGCACCCATTGCACGCGTCCATCATTACCTCGAGCACCAGTGTTGTAGAGTTGCTCTTCCCTGCCTCCATGATTTCGCGTGATTCTGCCGTGGTTCCAGTTTTCCACCCTGAATTGGGTTCTGCCCTGACCGAAGTCAACTTCGAAGCCGTTTGTATTAGAATTTCTAATTACTAGATTAGGCTTGCCTTGCTGTGGCTGGAAGGCAATTTGATACACGCCTGGTGCAGTTTCGGTTCTCTGTCCGCCTGTGCGCCATTCGTAACCATCCCAGTTTTCGACGACCTGCCTGGCTCCGCCTGGAGTTCTGTCAGAAAGGCGCGTGGTGGTGCGTGAATAATCTCTGTAGTCGAAAACCTGGCGGTCGCCGTTGATTCGGACTATCTCTTTTCGATTCTTATCGGGGGATTCCCACTTAATGTCGCCCTTATCGTTGACAGAGAAGTCGCCGGGAATAATTCCGTTTTGCGGTACCCCAATTTGGAATCCAGGGGGCAATCGATCAGGTGGGTTGCCTGTCCAAGCACCCTGCGCATTTCTGGTCACCTGAGAGACTGCACGCTGGCCATTTTCACCAGGTACATCGAACCGCATTGCAGTCACTTGTCCGGTATCACTACGATCAAACGAATATCTATGACCGCTTCGTGCACCCGAGCTGAACTCAATACCCGTGACATAGCCGGTGGCTTGATCGACATAAAGTCTGCCGGTCTCACCGTTTTCGCTAAAATTGCGAGGAGTCCCTCGGAACTGTCCCTCCGGACGTGGTGTGCCGTCCGGACCGACTCGATTCCATTCGGGATTGTACGGATCCTCTCCTAAGTCCGGTCTCCTACCGCCAGGAACGGTGTTCTGCTCTGGAGGAAAAAAGTTTGGCTGTCCATCGCTGCCGGGCACTGTGTTGTACGGAGGCGGGAAAAAGTTTGGCTGTCCGTCGCTCCCAGGCACTGTGTTGTACGGAGGCGGGAAAAAATTGGGCAACTCGGTCGCAGCCGGTGTGCCTGTGGGTCGTCCGCCGGTGCCTGTCGGTGTGTCTCTCTGTACAGGAACCGTATTATACGCGGCAGGGAAAAAGTTGGGATTCGACGTATCTGTCGGTGGCTGTGTCCCAGTGGGAGCGTCGCGCGTAGGAGTTGCCGGCCGCTGATCGAAATTCCTCGGAACACCATCTTCCTGTTCTGTATCGACTTCAGTGTCGTAAGCTGACTCGAAGAAATTTACAGAGGTACTGTCGGTTCTCTCTCCACCATTATTCTGAACGCCATCTAGGACCATTGTTACACTCCAGGGGGTTTCTGTAAGCTTGCACGAAGGGAATTGAAAAATAGGCGAGGGAGCATGCCAGTCCAATTCAACAGTCTCTATACCTATAATTCCCATTTTCGACATCGCCGCTTCAGTCATGGTTTAACATGGCTCGAGAACCATTGTCAATAGAGTTAACCGTGTGCCAGTGGGCATTTCACGATGGTCAACGGATGAATTTTTGGCTGGCCCACCTTTGAATTCGATTAATATCCAAATAAAAGCGCACAACCCAGTGGGAATGTTCCCATGCAAAGAAAAGAAGAGCCCGGTCATCATTCGACCAGGCCCTTTAAAAGATCAATAATTGGACGGAACTATCTTGCTTTGACTCGTTGCTTCGTTGAGGTCACTTCCTCTTCTTCTTCGTCCTCATCGTCGTCTTCATAATCTTCGTCATCGTCCAGATCGTCGATATTGCGCTCTAGCTCAGATTCGAAAATGTCGGTCGGGTCGATTTCTTCCAGCATTGCTTCTAGCGGGTCTTCCACGCCAAGCTGTGCACACGCAGGAACCAGGCAACGCGTGATAATTTCATCAAGAAGCTCTTCAATTACTTCCGGATCCGCCTTGGCATCGTGGCTGGTCAAGACTGCCATGTCTTCTTCCAATCCTTTGAGCGCTTGTAAGGCGTACAGTAGATATTTCTCCGTTTTTACTTCAGGCATGCGACAACTCTCCTAACAAAAAGGAAGCAAATGGCTGCAAACTTCAGGCAGCGAGGCTAAAGCGTATCACGCCCGGCCTGTAGAAAACGCTAGATTAAAGAAGATAATTCGACCTGTGAAGATTGGGAATAATGGCTATAACGATAAGAGACGCCGGCAGGAACCGTTCATAAATGAGCGACCCTCGGAGAGTGGGAAAGTCAACAAGTAGAAGGGAAAACAAA
>CAYTDR010000326.1:0-1531 GCA_964436185.1 uncultured Candidatus Obscuribacterales bacterium
TAGGCTTGGAGGCGCTCCTGGAAGTCCTCGTCTGCGTCATCAAACGCGGCTTCGTCTTTTCCGCTGAATGGTGTGCCACCAAGTCCGAACTGTCCAGCCATTAATGGAAGTGATCCGGCTGTCATGCTCAGGAGTCTGAATCTGTCGGAGGCGGCCGTGGACGACAAGTCGAGCTTGTCACCAGGCTTTTGCAGCATGTTGTCGAGACCGGACATCTTGCCGAAGCCAGTCAATGACATCAACATTGCTAACTCGACTCCGCCGGGATAGCGTGAGCGCGAAGCATTGTACAGATCCGAAGCACCCATGGTGGCTTGGCGACCGCCCAGTTTCAGTGCGTCTCCAGCGCTCTTCAGTCCACGTTCGAAGCGAAGCGTACCATTACTGTTGGTTTGCAATGTACCTAACTTCGACACTCGATCCATGGTCAATGTTGAAAGCTGCGCTCTTTGACCAGCAGCGGCTTTGTCGCCTACCAGCGGTTGTTTCAATCCGGTCAGAGTTTTGCAGTCGCCTATGGATCGATTGATTTTGAACGGAGCTTTACGTCCGTCGACGAAGATTACATACTCGCGACCGCGACGAGCCATAGACCAGTTCTGTCCCTCGATTCTGTGTCCTCTGCCACGAATAAGAGTTATGCCGGCGAGACCCATGAGCAAGGCCACTTCCAGGCCCGTCATATAGCGATCGTTGACGCCCCGTACCGCACCATTGTTGGCTAGTCTGATAGAACGTCCGTCGATAGCCTTACCGCTGAAGCCTAACGGATTGCGAACTCCGTCGACGAAGCCCCGCCCGCTGAGACCATTGGTGGTGCCAAGCCCATCAGCGCTGATTTGAACGTCTATGGTGCGAATATTGCCCACTAGAGCATGGGGCAGTCGGACAGAGCCGGCCGGATTACCGTTACCTTTCACTTGCGGATCGAATTGACCAAGACCTGGTCTGCCGGTAAGCGGATCGATTTGACCAGAAGTAATGGCGTCGCCACGACGTCCGGCTCCTGTCGGGTCGAGCTGAATATTTTGAATGCCTCTACCCGTGGTGACGTCTGCGCCTTGTATGGCAGGAACTCTGCCGTTGCCGGCATTGGTGATGTCTGTTCCTTGTATTGCAGGAACTCTGCCGTTACCGACATTGGTGATGTCTGTCCCTTGAACTGCAGGAACTCTGCCGGTACCGATGTTGGTGCTTTCAGCGCCTTGAGCTGCTGGGACTCTGCCGGTGCTAATTAAGGTGATGTCAGCGCCTTGAGTTGCGGGAACTCTGCCGGTACCGATGCTGATGATGTCCACGCCTTGAGCTGATGGAGTTCTGCCGGTACCGATGTTAGTGATGTCAACGCCTTGAGCTGATGGAACTCTGCTGGTACCGATACTGGTGATGTCGGCGCCTTGCCCTGATGGAGCTCTTCCGACACCGATGTTGGTGATATCGATGCCCTGAACGACTGGGACTCTGCCTGTTCCAACAGAGGTGATGTCCGTACCTTGAGCCGACGGAATTCTGCCGGTTCCAACGGAAGTGA
>CAYTDR010000326.1:1631-4073 GCA_964436185.1 uncultured Candidatus Obscuribacterales bacterium
AATTCTGCCGGTTCCAACGGAAGTGACGTCTGTACCTTGAGCCGATGGAATTCGGCCGGTTCCAACGGAGGTGATGTCCGAACCTTGAACTGCTGGGATTCTGTTGATACCGATATTGGTGAGGTCGGTTCCTTGAGCTGATTGGACTCTTCCGATCCCGATGGCGGCTATATCTGTGCCCTGAGTTCCTTGGCTCCTGCTGGTTCCGACATTGCGATCGGTGCCTGGGGCTCTGCCGGAGCCTACGTTGATGAATTCAATTCTCTGAATGCTTTGAGCTTTTTGACCGCCGTTCGATCCGACAGTTTTGAGGTCGATGCCGTTAATACCTTGAGTTCTGTTGGTTCCAATGTTGGATTCGATACCCTGATTGCTCTGGGTTCCTTGACCTCGGTTTGCTCCAATCGTGTTGATCTCGGCACCATTGACGGCCGGGGCTCTGCCGATGCCGACATTGATGAGGTCGGTGCCCCTTAGTGGATTGATTCCCTGACCAGAAGTAGTATTGGTATCGATACCACGATTTCCAACATCCTGACCGCGGGTGGCGCCGATCGCTATGTCGTTGCTTTGAATTCCTTGATTGCCGTTAGGTCGTCCTACGCCGGCAAAGGAGCTCGGCATGTCAGCAGCCGCTCTTCCGCTCGGTAGCGATACTGCTCTGCCGTTATCGACGGTGACATTTCTGCCCGGCGTAGAGTTATTGGTCGGTGCTACAGGCACATCCGAGAGTTGCCGTCCTGTCTGAGGTCTGGCAGATCCTTGTGTTCGAGCCAGATCATTGGAACCGATAGTCGATTTTTGAGCTGGCGTATTGGCAACATTGCCGGTTCTGGTTTTTACAAAGTCTTGTCCGACGGACGAATTCGGTGCGAGCCTGGCATTACTTGTGGTGGTCTTGCTGTCGACCATCTGATTGCCACCATCAACGACATTGTCGCGACTGACCGGAGTAACGCGACCTGCGGGTAGCGCAGATTCCGGCGCAGAGTTCCTCAAGAGTGCGCCTGAAGTCGGACTCGGTGTTCTTACCGAAGGTCTGGAAGAAGTTGAAGAGTCTCCGGTTGAAGTTGGAGAGTATCCGGCTTGAGCATTGTCGTTCGAAATTGATTCTCTTCTTTCTCGATCTTCGTCATGACGCTCGTCGGCCGTTCGAACGGAACTGCGGACCGGCGAAGATATCGGCGTTTCACTGGAATTATTAACTCGACCGGCCGGTTCGCGGCTTGGCGCATTGGTACTGCCAGTAGTAGCTCGGTTGGTCGTGGGTTCAACTGTCGATGATGTACCGGCTGATGTACCAGAATTTTTGTTTGCACGATTCTCGTCAATTGCAGCTCCTGCTACAGAACTGTCTCCAGTCGTGATGGGAGTTCTCGTCTGCGGAGCTGAATCGTAGTTGGCTCTCAACTGGTCACCGATTGCAGCATTGACCGTGGTTGAACGAAGCGAGCCATCCGGCAGTATTGTGCGTGCAGCGGAGGCGCCAACGCCAAACTGCTCGAGTGCTGCCGCGCGTCCACTGGATAGTCCGTCCTGTCCCGGTACTGTGGATGGCCGATAGTCTGACGACCTGTTGATTCCGCCAGGTTCGATTCCAGTTTGTTCATAGGACGAGGGATTGGTCGTATTGCGAACGTCTAACTGTCTAGGATTGGAGCCAGTAGAATCTATGGTCGATGAGCGGGTGCTCAGCCTATCGGCGGGTATTGTGTAATCCTGACTAGCACCGGAAATAGTACTACCGGCGACGTTGCGGCCGGGACCTTCCAGGTTTCTAATTGAACCGCCAGGCAGCGGATTAGCGGTGCTGCGCGTCCCTATCTCCTCGTGGCCTTGCACACGTGTCTGGCCTAGCTCCATCACCGGGCGAGTACCGCCTTCGTTGAGCACGTTGGTTCCTGCGCTTGCAGCCTGTAGCTCGCGGCTGTTTAATTGTGTTGTTTGCCGAAAGTCAACGGTAGAGGCGTTTGGTGTTATTAATGGTATCTCTCGTCCTGATGTTCCGGTTTGGAAAGTGGCTCGCACAGGGGAGTCAGTTGGTATTGTTGCAGCGCCAAAATCTGTGCCCCTTCTAGCAATTGGGATCGACTCACCAGTAGGCGAAATTCCCGTTCCATCGGATCTTGTAGCGGCGGGAATCATACTCTCATCTCTTCGTGCTCCGGGCTGCACGTTGGTGAACTCACCGGCGCGGCCGGAGCGAGCTAACTCAACCGCTGCATCACCAGTACCAAGTCGACCGGAGACCGACAAGTAACCGACTTGACTGGTACCATCGTTCTTCACGAATTTGTCTCGAGTATCGGTCATCACATTTGGACCAAAAACAGTGTCACCTCGACCCCAGTTTCTCGGATTTCCGGAATATCCCTCGAGACCTCGAAGTCTCTCTGAGCTATTCACTGCATCAGACAAGGTGCCGACCGTCTCTCGGGTATT
>CAYTDR010000326.1:4083-7953 GCA_964436185.1 uncultured Candidatus Obscuribacterales bacterium
GACGATCGTAAGATTTCAGAAACCGAAGTGGTTAGATCTCTGGTTCGATCTTCCGAGCGTGCATAGCCTATATTCATTTGTCTGACTGCGGTGGCATCGGCAATACCAGCGTCGACAATTCGGTTGATGGGTGGTTGCATCGAATTGATAGGATAGACACCCTGCCGAAGCTGATCGTCAGCCGGCGGACGATACTCGAAGGAGGTCGATGTCACTCGTCTGTTGATGTCGCCTGTTGGGCCGATCATAGCTGTCACGTCTCTGACCGTGCTCGCTGCTGGTGATACGAGCAATTCCGCCGCTTTCTGCTTGTTTTCGCTGGCCAATATTCCTGTGGACTCAGAGCGGAAGGAAGCAGTGGTCACAGTTCTATCGGGCTGTCCCGAATCGGCTCGATTGTTTGGCGGGACAATGGGGCTGGAATTCGCTTCAATGGTTGCTGGTCTGCTTGGAGCTCTCGTTGGAGGCTCCGTTGCAATAGTGACCGGTTCGGAAGGTCTGCTACCAGACCTGGTATCAATGCTTGCTGAAGTGCTCCTGCCTGGCTCTTGAGCTGGAGTACCTGCAACGTCGACCGCTGTGGTTTCAGCGCCTGCGCGGACTACAGTTCCGCTCGAAAAGGAACTTCTGCCGGTGCTTTGCCAGGTCGCCGCTTGATCTGCCATCCACCTGTTGGCCAGCGGCGTACTGGTGCCACCTGTACCAGTATCAAATCCGGTGCCGGCGCTTGCTGTCGTGGGAGTCTCGCCATAATAATTTGTTGCTGCCAGTACCGGCCTGTTTGCAGGAACGGTCGTGACTTGTCTGGTCGCGACATCATAATAAGGTCTATCTCTATCTACTATGGAAGGAGCATAAGAAACCGTTTCGTTAGTTCTGGTTACTGGATTGTCTCTTCCTCTATCCGCCTCTGTAGCAATGGATGCGTCTGTACGAGACTCGGATTGAATGATGGTCCTTGGTCCTGGACCTGTTGCGATCGCTTCGGGTTTGGTCGAGCCGACTGTTGTTCCGTTGGCTGGGACATATTCCGGATTCACTGTCGGTGCTGGGTGAGCATCAGCGGCAGAACCAGCAGGATTTCGAGAAAGTGTAGTTTCGACAGTCGGGAGAACATTCCTCGCATTGCGTTCTACTCTTCCCGTAACCAGATCGAGTTGGAGGTTCTCTCCTCTATTCAGTTCGTTTATCTCACCAGTTCTGCCACCATCGTTCTGCTCTGAGGAACCGCGATTGGTGCCAACGGTATTCGTCCGTGACTGGTCGATTTCCTCTGCTGGGAGAAAACGTTCTGAGATTCTCTGGCGAATTCTGGTGAGCGTGTCTCCCATTGCAGCAGAATCGAAGGACTGAATTCCGTCTCTTCGATTAGCCGGGCTGGTATCGGTCTGGTTCGCCAACTGAGTGCGGTTTTCTGTTCGTGGCAGTCTGCTCTCAGTCCGAACAGACTCAGTCGACGGTAACGACGTTTCGGCCTGGATGGCGGGTGGAGTTCTGCGTTCAGCCCAAAGTCCATCGCTCAGGATTGCGGAAGTTTGCTCTTGCACGCTGGTAAATCCAGCACCAGGAGCATCGCTTGTGGCGCGCACCGGACTTGTTTCCGGGGATCTGGCTGGAGCCTGGTCGCCGGAGGAAGCCAATAGTCCCGTGGGCCCGTCTTGAGGCGGGCTTTGCTCTGGTTGGAATCTAGATTCCTGAGTTTCCATGTGGGTGGGCCGAACTCTTAGTAAACTCTGAACTTCTTGGAGTTGATGTGATGACCTTAAATCATTCTTCTTGGCATCCACAAGATCATAAGTAATTGGAGGCGATTTGTGAAGAGAAATTAATCTAGTCTGGGCATTGCTGTTATCTACCAAGGGTTCTATACAGTTGTTGGACATTTTTGACAGACCAGCGAAAAAAATCTGCCTAATTAAGGAACGTTGACGAAATCAGCCCACCCAACCCGAATAGGTACCGGCGCCAATGAAAACCGGATCAAACCGCCTCCAGGCGCTTCTGGTCCGTTAAGCATGACTCTGGTTTCAGTCGTGCTGACCGCTGCAGCGTGGCTTGTTGCGCAACAAATTCCTGCCCTCGATGCCTTCTTCTTTGCTCAGGTAAGACCGGCGCTCGCAGAGCTATCCATCTCCTCTAGCAAAACTGCTCTAGTTAGCGGGCTCGGTGAGGCTATTTTGCAACTGCTGGGTTTGCTCGCAATCGCATACGCATCCATTTCCTTCGCAAAGAAGTTGCCTTCCGAGGGTGTAGTGGTCGTGTCAATCCAGATTTACGTGCTCACGTCCATCTGCCAGCTAACTGCCTACGTCTTTCTTGGCTATTCGCCGCTTTTGGCGACCTATCTGGTCACCTGTGCTGGTGGCACGTATATCGGACTGTGGTTGAGGCGCCGCGACAAAGAGAAGAAGCTTACCGAATCGCAGTTTTACGAGCTGGTGATGCGCAATCGCGAACTCGAAGAGGCCAGGTTGTCGCTCGTCAAACAGGATGAAGTGGAACGGCGTTTGCTGGCTGCGGATCTGCATGACCAGGTGCTTAATGATTTGAAGAAAATTGTAGATGCGTTCAAGAAATATCAGACTGAACCGACAGATTATCTGAAGGCGCAGATAGAAGGCGGCTTTCAGAAAACAATGATTGAGATCAGAGAAATAATGGACGACCTCTGTCCCGTCATGCTGCAGAACTTCGGCTTGGGTCCTGCATTGGAGGACTGTCTCGATAAGGGATCGGAACGTTCAGGGTTTGAGAAAGAATTCGAGAGCACTCTTGAAGACGAAGAGATAGAGCGATTCTCGCAGGTCGAGCAGTCGCTGATATACAGACTGGTGCAAGAGTCGATAACCAACATCTGCAAGCACGCGCAGGCGGAAAACGTTTCTGTTGAGCTTACCCGCAAGGGCGGCGATTTCCTTATCTACATCAATGACGATGGAAAAGGTATCGATTACGGTGCCATTTCTCATCAGTCGCGTGGTCTGCGATACATGCGCCTGAGAGCCGATCTGATTGAAGGGACGATCGAGTGGAAGCAAGGAAAGAGCGGCAAAGGTACGACAGTGGTGATTCGTGTGCCGTTCCCTCGGGAGACGGCGCCGAAATCATAAGCCTGCAGTCTCCGTTGCCAGAGCGTGTGCGATCGAATCTGTGTAGTCCGGTCGGAGAACGCCGACTTCCGTGATGATTCCTGCAATCAGCGCTGCTGGTGTGACATCGAACGCCGGGTTGACTGCCCTTGCACCTTGCACGGTGATTGAAGTCTCGCCCAGGAAAGTTACTTCTTTTTCGTCGCGGTATTCGATGGGAATTTCCTTTCCGCTGGCCAGGTGCCTGTCGAACGTAGAAAGCGGTGCTGCAATGTAGAACGGAACCTTGTGATAGCTGGCCAAAACAGCAAGACTATAAGTGCCAATCTTGTTCGCCGTGTCGCCATTGGTTGCGATTCTGTCTGCGCCGACAACAACCATGTCCACCTCATCGCGGGACATCAAGTGACCTGCCATCGAGTCACAGACAAGCGTAGAGGGAATTCCGTCGTGCGCCAGCTCCCACATCGTCAGTTTCGAGCCCTGATTGCGTGGTCTGGTTTCGTTGACAAATACTTTTGGAGAGAGTCCATTTAGGTGTGCTGATCGTATGACACCGAGTGCGGTTCCCCAACCGCAAGCAGCCAGTGAGCCGGCATTGCAGTGTGTCATGATGCGATAGCCGGGTCGGACCTCTTCGACACCGTGTTCGCTCAATGTCTTGTTGATCCGTACGTGGTCTTCCAGTATCAGCTTGGCTAAGTTCAAGAGCTGAGACGCTACTGAATCTGGTGTCATATCAGGTTCGTTCTTCAAGAGGGATTTGGCCCTGTCGAGGATT
>CAYTDR010000327.1:0-7952 GCA_964436185.1 uncultured Candidatus Obscuribacterales bacterium
CAAGGCCAATGGCACAAGCCAAACGTGCCAAGACGCTATATCTGGTGCTGAGCGCAAAGACGGTCAAGCCTGCCCCGCTTGCCGCAAGCGAAGAGACAACATCGGCTGCACCCGACAAAGGACTGACCGTTGCCGTTGAAGCAGGGCGTGGCGCCTTGGTTATTGCGCTAGCCTCAAATTCAGGAACTAGCTCGCTACCGGAGCAACCTTCGACACCAGAGTGTGTCACTTTATTATTATGCTGGTCGACTATCTCACCTGCCGACGTCTGATTTGTTATTTGATCGATTGATCTTGTTGTATCTCCTATTTCAAGAGGCATAAGCACGCCCTCCCGTCAATCTCATTCCGATGATCAATGGTGCCAGTCACCCGGCACGGAACAAATGGGGAATTCCACAGGTAAGGAAAAAAGAGAGCTGAAGATTCGACAACCAGGCTCGGCGGTGCAATCAGTCGTATCGTGCAGGACAGTATATTCTGTGATGGCAGCTCGCCACTCTTGCCAGCGTAAGACCGCTCGCGAACCTCTGCATTGAGATGCCAGAACCGAATGCTGCTGAAAAACGAAGGTGCAACGTGTATCTTCCACGCTGCACCTTCATTCGCTGTTTGCGTTCCACGATCAGTCGAGGAAGGCGATCGCTTCTTCACGACGTTCCATACGCTCAGTGTTCATCAGAACACGGTGCCAGCCATCCAGAGTGATAGTTGCATGATCGGGATGTCTGACTGTGCCCTTGACGTACACGCTCGCGTTACGAACCATTTGCGTCCAGTTGAGATACGATGCGCGTTGGTTAGTGCTGAGGAGCTCTTTGTATTCCAGGAGTGTCAGTCCTCTCGGATGCTCACGGCAAACCATGACCAACTCGCCGCCTGCTCTGTGGGCGAACTGAGCGATGTGCGATTTGCTGCCCAGTCCACGCGACAGTGGCTCGTTTTTGCGGATGCGACTTTGCTCCGGCTTCAGCTCTGGAGCAGGAATGAAGAACCACTCGCCCTGACGAACGAAATTCTTGTTCCTGCGCCGGTTGCGCTTGCTAGTGTTGAGACCTTGCTCTTTTTCCAGTATCTCCTGTGGTTTCAACGAAGCTTTGGCTGCTGCCACCGTGGTAGATGGCTTGACCAGAGCGACGAACAGATGACGCTCATCGTGACCGCAGAGGTAGTGGTCCTTGGCTACGACGTTACCATCATCGTCCAGTCTTCGTGCAAGAAGCACCAGATGCCGATCCTCCGGGCGAACTTCCAGTACGGATAGATCGAACGAGGCCGGATCCTGCAGGCGCACTGCAACTTCAAACAGCTCTTCTCCCTTTCTTGTCACGACATTGAGACGAACTGGAGAAGCGTCAGCAGATATCTCACTGTATTGGGCGAGAAAGTTTACTTTCGCGCCTATTTTCTTGAATTTGTTCTCTATGTTGGAAAACATACATTTCTCCTTGGGCGTGCAGCACCGCATTCAGTGGCAATATCTTGCCGCAGAAAGTAATTCTGTCTCGTTGATGAAAACGAACAGAAGTGCGCAAACACGCTATGTGTCTAGACTTTGAACAGTGATACTGTTCTAGTTGGCTGCTGACCTAAATACTTTCAGATAGTCTGGTCCAAGATAAATCATGATCCCACACTAACAGAAGGTGGCTCGCAGCCTACCTATTGGTTCTGTTAGTTTTATGACGGGGGAACATGATTAATACCTCGCTCGAAAAAAGGGACCACAACTTCGATTCTATCAAGAATAAGATCGCTGTCAAGTTAGTTCGGATCATCAGACTCGCCTCATTCTAATCCACGGGTTATACTATCCCCGGCGCTTCCCGGCGGTAAAGGACTATGGCTAAACTTCTTCTAGTTGAAGATGACGAAGAACTCCTCGACATTCTAATGACTTCATTGGAAGCCGAACTTCATTCAGTTGATACGGCGACGGATGGAGAGGAGGCATGGGAGAAGCTGCGGTTTTATAAATACGATGTCATTATTATGGACTGGGAGCTACCCAAGCTTACCGGTGTCGAAGTGATGCGCCAATTCCGATACTCGGGCGGCGTTACGCCGATCCTGATGCTGACTGGACGAAAGTCGATTCAAGATAAGGAAGTAGGGCTGGATACAGGTTGCGATGACTATTTGACCAAACCGTTCGATCCTCGGGAGTTGACAGCCAGGATTAGAGCCTTGTTGAGACGCCCGACGACATTCGCCGGAACACAGCTTATGGCAGCCGACATTGTCCTCAGTCTGGACACTCACCGGGTGACCAAGGGCGGCAACGAACTACAGCTTTCACCAATGGAATACAAGCTCCTCGAGTTTCTTATTCGCCACAAGGACCAGCCGTTCAGCCCCGAAGCTCTTCTCGATCGAGTGTGGAACTCGAGCTCAGATGCTTCGATCGACACGGTGAGAACCCTGGTCAAAACCTTGAGGAAAAAAATCGGCGATGAAAACGGCAAGTCCATCCTCCAGACCATTCATGGGATCGGTTACAAGATCAGCGGGTAGATTTTTGCGCTCATGCTTTACTCATTTTTGCCGAGTAAGCTGAAACAGTCGAAGAACAAACAACGGGCTGAAGCCAACTAAACGCACGTCCTGCGGTTGTTCCCGCTGCTTTACTAGATAGACCTACAACCTCATTCCGCACTGGGCGAGCCGACTAGCGCCCAATGCAGTCCCGCATTGCTGATGAAGAGGTATTGAGCCCATGCAAGATCATGCCAATCAACCTGATGTGCTAGGCAGTTTTGAATCAACAGAATCAGAATCACAGCAACCAACCTGGCTCGAGGCGGCCGCTCAGGATGCTTATTCATTCGAGCGGTCTCAGCAATCTGCGCGAGTCCCATCGCCAGAGCCGTCTGAACTGACCTTTTCCGATCCGTACGGGAACTCTGCTTTCGGTCAGCCTGAAGACCTCGAAAACTTCAGGCCTGACAGCAGTAGCAATCCTGAAAGTCCGGTTTCCAATTCATCATCACTGGCTGAAATTCAATTGTTTGATTCTCAACCGGCACGCGCCATCACCGGCGGTGATATGGGAACGTCTGCGCAATCCAAGAGTGTCGGGACGGAAGTGACTTTCTCTGATCCGTACTATAGCTCCATCTCCAATCTGGTCGAACAGTCTGAAGTCTAAATCAAGCTTTTCTATGAGGGAAACCAGACAGGGCTGTGCTTGGATCGTCCTGTCCGGTTTTTTTATAGTGAGTATTGATGACAACTCCAATTCATTTGTGACTTCCCGATTGTTTCAGTTGAAGCAGAATGGCAAGCTTTCCATCACGTTCTTGCGCTTGCAGCACGCCGTCTTGCGCCGCTATGAATCTGAGCGCGAGCGGCAGTCGAAGCTGGCTGCCATAGGTGGCCTGGCTCGAGAAAGGGTCTGCAAATCGGGAAAGAGCTCGCTTTATCTCGCTCTCGTCAGCTTGATCGTTTGATGAAATCTCAAGCTCGAAAGAAATATTTTGTCGATCCGTTGTTGTTGTTGTTGTTGTTGTTGTTGTTGTTGTTGTGACGATATCTCGCGCACCGGTGGAAAGAACTTCCATGATCAGGGCTGAGAGAGCAAAAGAGAGCCGAGCTCTGTCGACAAGCAGTTCTTCTTCTCCGGCGTTATGTGAGAATTGGAAGGGTGGTACCAGTTTGTATTCTCGTACCTCCAGGCATGCCTTATCTATAAGCGAGTTCGCCTCTGTTGTCGCCGGATCGAACATGAGCTCTCCGCACATGAGCTTTTCGAGATCCAGTAAGTCGTTTATCAGATCGATAACGTGTTCGGTGTTGCTTCTTACCTGCTCCAGGAGTTGTAAAGTCTCTTCCTCGATGGGACCGAGTACGCCAGTGAGACCCAATACCGATAAACCCAGAATGGTGGTCAATGGAGTTCTCAAATCGTGCGAAATGACAGCGGTGTATTCGCGCTTCATGCGCTCCAGTTCGACCTGCTGTGTGATATCGTGGGCGATACCGAAATAAGACTTCTCCGAGTCTGACCATGTGATCGACCAGAGCAAATCACGTGCCGACGTCGTAATGTGGGTCTTGAGCTGAACAGGCGAGCCTTCTGTCTTCGCTCTAGTCAATGCTTCTTTTACTGATTGGCGTTCTTCTGCGGGAACGAAGGTGAGCAAGTTTCGAAAGAGGATGGAATCCATGGGCGTATTGAAGAAACGAGTGGCGACAGCGTTGCTACTGTCAAATACACCAGTGTTGCTCAAGGTGCAAATCAAACTCTGAGAGTTTTTCAGGAACGCAGTCTCTTTCTCTCTCAGTCCCAACAGCCGGTGTGCCGATGTGCGAAACGACGCATCAAGGCGAGCGATCTCATCGCTGCCGGAGATCGGCGGCTCGAGTGGTAAATCGATTGAAAATCGATGACAGTTGGTGGCCAGTGTATCAAGTCTTTGAGCGACATCACGACTAAACCTGACCGCCAGAAACCATGCCGACAGGCTGGCGGCGAGCAATGCCAAAAGGAGAAAGATTGCCTGCCGGCGGAACGAGTATGCCGACATCACAGATGCTCCTTCCGAATCATATCGGTCAAGCAGCTTTTCCACTGCGAAACTCAACTCATGGGCGCGAAGGCTAGCCTCTCTTGAATAGGTCAACATCTGTTGCCGCTCTCCGACTACGTCTAAGGCGGATAGCAAGGCGCGTCGGGCAGATGCCAGGGTCTCCATGATGTCCGCAGAGCCGGCCGCCAGCTCGTCCTGTTGCAGCACCCGCTTGTATTTTTTGATCCTGGTGAGCTGCGTGTTGATACCTTTGCGGCATTCTTCGTCTGAAAGAGCGCCTCCGTAGTAGCGATCCAGGCGCACACCGGTACGCAGTTGACCGAGAGTGGTCTGAATCGAATCTGTTATGACAATGCGCTCTTTTGACTCTCGTTCGAACAATGACCGCTCGTGGAGTATTTGGAACATCATTATGACGGCGAAAATGACTTGGAAAAGCACCGGTACGAAAATGAGGATCCATGCTTTGTTCTGTAAGCTGGAGGAATACCTTCGTTGAGGGGCCGCTTCAACAAGTTTTCTGGATGCAGTGGCACCACTGGCAGAGAGTCTGTCGCTGCTCAGTGTAAATAGTGGAGCACTGTCCGTAGTGCCGGCACGATCAGATCGACTGTTAACTGATGCGTCGGAGCCATTTTTAGAGCTCGGGAGCGAAAACCAGAACTTGCTGCCTTCGCCTTCTTCCGAGCTGACACCTATTCGTCCTCCCTGTCCTTCGATGATCTGTCTGACGGCAAACAACCCGAGCCCTGAGCCCACTCCCCTTGCGCCGTCCTGGGCCTGAGTCTGCCGGAACGGGCGAAACAATTGTCCAATTTCTGCTTCGGGTATGCCGCGACCGGCATCCTCGACTTCCAAATATACTGTGTCATCCGAGTTGCGAATGCGAACATCCACCTGCCCGCCGTCGGGCGAAAATTTGATAGCGTTGGAGAGAAGGTTGACCAGAACGCGAACCAATTGTGGTTGCTCAACAGTCCATTGCACTTCCGGACAATCGGTTTTGATGGTTATGTTTCGCACTCGGGCGATTTCAGAGACGTCTCGAACTGCATCTGCCACCACATGTGAAACTAGGCTGGGAGTGAGTTCTTTACTTTCAGTAAGAAGCCCGAGATCGGCGGACTGGTTGAGCTCCACAAGTCTGTCGATCAATCCATTGATTCGCTGGACGGTTTTTTGAGTGTTTTTCAGTCTGGTGGACAGCTTCTCCGGCATTTGAACAGTATTTTCAGTCAGCTCTTGAAACAAGCTGGAGATCCGATGCAGCGGTTGTTGCAGATCGGAGACGATTAAATCAAGGAATCTACGTTTCTCTTCCTCAATCTGTTTCTCTATGCCGATGTCGCGCACCACGCAATACCAGTTACTCTGGCGTTCCGACCAGATCACTGACCAGAGTGACTCTTTCAACGTACCATCAGCGGCGATGACTGTAGATTCGAAACTCAGACCGGATTTGGTCTGTCTTGTCTGCGACAATGCGTCGCTCACTTGCTCGAGCTGCATGGTGGGAAAAATTTGTCCGATCCATTTGTCTACCAGTTGCGCTGGTGGGTAGCCCCAGAACTTCTCACACGCTTGATTGACGCGCTCTACAAAGCCCTCTTCATCGATCACACAGATAACATCGGCAGCGTTTTCGAAGAGTGCTTGCTCCTTTTTTCGAACGGAGCGAATCTCATCACTCATGGCGCGAAATGCTCGGTCGAACTGGGCTATCTCATCGCTGCCGGAGACCGGGAGATACTCTCCCTCCTCGCGCTCAATCGAGCCGATATTGGATTGAATTGCCGCTGCCCGTTTGATGATGTTGCGATCGAATAAATACAAGAACAACGCCGCTGCCACGATGTTAAGCAGGAGTCCTCCAGCCAGAACGACGAACTCATACTGTTTGAGTTGTTGAATCGCCGCTTCGCTTTTTTGCTGGTGATCATCGATAGTCTTCACAAGTTTCCAGATCACTATCGTGATTTGTTCCGTGCGATCCCAGATTTCCTTTCTCAGCCCGATTGAGCGAACAATAGTCTCCGGGGTGGCACCTTCCAAAACCAGTTCCTCGATATGCTGGTGCACCTTCATGACAGCCCGTTCGACTTTGCTGCAACGTTGCTTGAGGTCTCTGAGCACAGGGTCGGGTTCCGGCTCGTTCTCGAGTTCGTGGACGATCTCTCTGATGTACTGGTTTAGATCGGCGATCTCCAGTCGTGCCTCGCTTGTACTCTTCATGCTTTGCCAGGGCGGGAGCGGACGTCCGGCTAGATATTTGGTCGTCTCCCAGGCTGCGAGGATCTTGGACGCCGAATGACAATTGGCAAATACCAATCGGGCCGCCTTCAGGGCAAACGCTCTCCGTTTTACCGCCAGATCATGTTCTGCTTGCGTGCTTGCCAATAGATAGCCGAGAGCGCCGATAATTGAGAACTGAACCAGGCACGAAACTACGACTACAAACAAACCTTTGTGTATTATGCGCAGTCTCAACTGTTTAAAGCCTTTTGCGATTGGTTCCCGCCATGCCTATCGACGGTCGAGGACAATAAGCTAATTGTTGCAAACTGACACCTGATTGTGATCTAAAGCGTTCCGCCGGAAACTAAATACCGTGTGACTTCATTTATTCGTGGTATGAGATCTAAGGGGATAAACCACCACAGGCGCGAGATGTCTCTAACTGTAGGCCAACAGAGCCACGAGCTGCAAATTCTAGTCCGGTTGCTAATTGGCAGCGGCCTGGTGACACGCGAAGAGTTCGAAGCGGCGCGACAGCTTTGCATCGACGGCAACATGCCGATTACCCAGGCTGTAACAATGTCTGGGCTTTTGAGTGAAAAGAATCTCGAACTCTCGATGCAGGTGCAAAGTCGGGTGGTGAACAACGAGATAACGTCCGACCTGGGTATTCGAGCGCTGCGGATGGCGCTGCAGCAAAAGCTTTCGCTCGATGAGGCAATTTATAGCGTGCAGAGTATGCATGAGAAGACGGTCGTGGTGGTCTCTGCCGCCAACGAGCTCACTTCGCTTCTGCTCTCGGCCAGGTTCATCTCGGCCGAAGACCTGGGGCGTTTGATCATGATTTCCAAGGACTCGTCAATGATGATCGGGCACCTGCTGGTGCTGGATGGCAAGATTACTTCGGATGAGCTTCTGGGTGCGCTAAACCTGGTGCTCATGTGCAGAGAATACCGGTTAGAGAAAGAAAAAGCGGCACAGGGATTGCGATTTGCTCGACAGAGAAAGGTCTCAGTGGAGCAGGGGCTCGTAGATCTGGGTTTCTTTATTCATCCGTCTGGTAAATCGGTGCGATTAGGCGAGCTTTTCCTCATGGCCCGATTGATTACAAGAGAAGATCTATGTGAATGTCTGGAAATCGAACTGTTCAAGCAAAAACGGTTCGGACAGATTGTGCTGGAACGAGGC
>CAYTDR010000328.1:0-2720 GCA_964436185.1 uncultured Candidatus Obscuribacterales bacterium
AATGTGATCATTTGTAATTACCAGATTGGTTCGCTGCATGCAAGTCCTGAGTTTTCCAATTCAATCAAAACTCTTCGTAGGCTTCTCCCCTCTTCGAAGCATGCGCTTCTCCTCGACCCAACCGATTCATGTTTCTTTCGATCTATCCAAGTTTAACTTAGCCAATCTCGACTGTTGCCACATTTTCGATCGTACTGATGTTCCTTATTCGGATTTGGAGTGTGCTTGATTCGCTCTCGATCGGTCCTAGTTTGACGACGATCTATGCTTGTCCGTGCCGTCTGAGGCGTCACTACTAGTAGTGGCATAGAATCGTGATATCGCATCACATACTTTCTCTAGTCAACACCAAACGTGTAATCTGGCAGCGACCCCAGATCTGTCGAATTGTTCTTGCGATGCCGCTTTTGAATTCTGGGAGATTCCTGTTTTTCGTCGTATTGTTGTTTCGCCTGCGAGTCGTTCGAGGCTGCTCCTCCAATGGTTTCGTCGCTCCGATCGACATCGGGTTTTCTAACCATTTTTTTGTTCCAATCGACATTAGATTCTTTGACGACTTCTTTGCTCCGGTCAACATCGAGCTCTCGAACTAATTCTTTTTTCCATTCGGCATCGGGTTCTTTGATGACCTCATTGTTCTGGCTCTTATTTACATAGGGTTCTCTAACAATTTCTTTTTTCCAGTCGGCACACGATCCTTCGTCGTCCTGTTTCTGGTCGAGATCGAATTCCCCAGCGACGTCTTTGATCTGGCTGAAATCTATTCCTTTAACAAGCTCCTTGATCCAACCGACGTCTACTTCTCTTTCCGTCTGATCCAATTGCCGGAATCGTCCGAGCGCTTTGCTTCCGAAGTCTGCGTGTCGGAAATCTTCCGGACGTTCTTCCTTCAATGGAGAGAAGTTTGAATTGGCTGTGATCGAATCCATGGCTAAAAGCGGAGTTGAATTGAGCAAAAAGTTCTTTGGGGAGATCGCGGCCGCGGCTTGCGCTTTCGAGCTTCTATCTGCTGCCTCTCTTTCCACCGCCAGTGCTACCGCCCTGTTCACGGTCTCTTTTCCGTTCTTTGGCACCTCCACACGAACTAACACGAAATCGTCGAATGATTTTTGAATCCTCAACTCGCCGCCCTCGATCTCAGCCGACAGTGACTCAAGAGAAGAATATTTGTCTTTCGGAGCTCCACAGCAAATGGCGATTACTCGTCTGTTCGTCACAGCGATCCAACTGTCATGCAGTCCCATAAGTGAGATAGCAGCAAATGCGAAGAGTGCGGCTGCCAGTGTCAGCGACATGCAGATCCATGGTAAAAGCTGAACAAATGCAGCAACTATCGAGTGGACAGCGAATACCACGAGCAGACCGGCGACAAACAGAAGTGCCCAACAGAGGTAAGTCGCTCCCGGACAATTTTCTCTAGCGAACAACAATACTTGCTCGTTCGGCTCCAGCGAAAGATTGCTTTGATAGGGATGCATTCGAAGACTCGACCGTGAATGCGTCTCGAAGGCGCAGCGTTAACATGAACGAATGAGATTCCTCATACGTCTCTTGTACCTCAAAAACCCGCTATCAACTCCCTCAGTGCTGAGACATATGGCTCAGGAGCGGTCTGACAGATGTCTGCGTGAGCGGAATTAGGTAATTTGAGCAGTCTCTTTTCTCCGACGGAGGCTTTAAACATGTCAACCGAGTGTTGAACCGGGATAACACTGTCCAGTTCACCATGAATCAAGAGCACGGGAGGATGCCGTCTAGAAAGAACTGACTGGCTGTCAAGAGTGGGTTTTGGAAAAAGGAAGTCAGGATAGACGCGCAAGAGCGGAAAGGTTTCATAGGCAATGCGATGTAGCGACGCGAACCCGGATTGAAGAACAAACGATCGAACCGGTCTCACCGTAGTGAGATATGAGGAGACAGCGGCACCAAGCGATTCTCCATACGCGATGATTGAGTCCGGCGAAACTCCTGCCCGTTGCACGAGATAGTCATAGGCCCCGCGAGCATCGCTGCAAATTCCTTCGACGCTCGGAATTCCGGTGCTCCGTCCGAAACCCTGATAGTCATAGACAAAAACGGACACGCCGGCCATAAGCATCAGGCGGGCTGTCTTGTCTCGAATTGTTATGTTGCCTGAGTTTCCATGACTGAAGAGGAATACGAACTTCGCCTCCGGATTTCGCCAAAACCAGCCATTCAAGCGCTGTCCCATATCTCCATGGAAATACACGTCTTCGCCTTCAATGCCCTCGATAACCGGCACAGCTTCGACATCAGTTCCGAAGGGCACCGGATAGAACAGCATTTGACGATAGAGAAGCTGATTGATGCGTGGCGCCAGACCTATATACAAAACTGAGGCTGCTGTGAGAACGGATGGAACAACTACCACGAGAAGTACCTGGCTAGAGCAATTGACATCGACGTTTTCAGGAATATTGGCTGAACTAACGCTGAGCCTTCAAACCTAGTCTATCGCTCCACGGACCTACTTGCAACCCTGCTGCTGCGCCCAGACGACATTGCAGTTCTGATTCGACTCGACGGCTGGGTTGGAAGTAGAGACAGCTAAATTCGAAGGGATGACGCAAATATGAATGCGTCACCCCTTGGCTTGCTGAGTTTTCAGGATTGATCTATTGCCGACAACATTCAGTCATCACGCTTAAGTGATTGTCCTGAATGCCGAAAGAAGGAGTCTTAACCGGCAGCCTTCTTGT
>CAYTDR010000328.1:2730-7950 GCA_964436185.1 uncultured Candidatus Obscuribacterales bacterium
TAACCACGAAAAGCTTGATCGTCGGCATGACTGGCAATTGATGACTCGAGTTCGAGCAAAAGATGATTGGGTGCAAACTCACTTAAATATGCGAGCATCTGTCTGACTTTGTTCCACTCATCGCCTGCAAGGGGAAGCGATTGGTCTAACCGCATCATCACACGGCGACGGATTGTGTTTAAAGAAGGCTCTTGAATGGTCTCTGCTGGTGGCAACTTGTTTGATTTTTTTCTGCCAACTCGTGCTGTTTGTTTCATGGTTGTCAATTCCTGGCTGCGTGTAGAAGAGGCTTATCGGCTGCTGCTCTTGAAAAGCTGGTTGCAGCAACCGAACGTTAAATTGGTTTGAGCCCGACGTTAAAAACGACGCCAAATGTGGTGCCAGGTTCCCAATCAATCCATTAACATTTCCTATAGAGAAGTCATAGATACTTGATGGGTTATTCGATCTCTAAAATATCAAAACCGTATATTTGATGCATTGAAAATCGCATCAAACCCGTGGGTGAAAACCTAGATAAAATCAGGGTTCCGAATTAAAAGCGCCTAATATTCTTTCAGTGACAGATCACGACTGCCAGACCAGAAAGCTTAGTACTGATCAACATTCGCAGTTTCATCGCTAACACTTGCTATAATCAGAAATTGCTCAAGAAGCTCTTCGTGCGCTCTTGAATGCTTGGGTCTGTGTGCAAATGCATGCTGACTAATGGTTCTATTACCAGGCAACTCTCAAACGATTCCATAGAAGAACCCCGGACGAAGAGCGAGTAATCCTGGTTCATCTTCGTGCGTTGTCATGTGCATAACCACGGAAGATGAGAGCATCGGAGACAACAACGCAAGGTTGGTCGAACAATGAGTCAAACCACTTCAACACCCAAAGCGAATGTATACAACAAAGGAACTGATAGAAAAGATACGTGGTGGCTCGAGCCGCTTCTGATCGCTACCGGATTCACTTTGTTCATCATCTACGCTACCTATAGAGTGTTCGAAAATAATTTTTACGAGGCGAACCAATATCTTTCGCCATTCTACTCACCCAAACTTATGTTCGATTGGTGGAAATGGTCGCCAGCTATTCTCATTTTGTGGATGCCTGCTGGTTTCAGAGCGACTTGCTACTACTACAGAAAAGCCTATTACCGTTCGTACTTCTTGACTCCTGCGGCCTGCACTGTAAAGCCGATGACAGGTGGATATTGCGGTGAAACGAAGTTCCCATTCGTCCTGCAAAACATGCATCGCTACTTCTTCTATTTGGCGGTTCTAGTGATTTGCTTCCTCTGGTATGACGCAGCAATCTCATTCTTCTCGCCATCAGGCAATCCGATGACTGGGAAATTTACAGTCAGCGTGCTCAGTCTGGTGATGGTACTCAACTGTGTTTTATTGTCAGGCTACACATTCGGATGTCATGCATACAGGCATCTCTGCGGCGGCTCGGCAAACTGCTTTTCCAATTCATCAGGTGAAGCAAAGAGCAAATATAAAGTGTGGCAATTCGTCACCAAGTTAAACGAGCACCATATGGGCTGGGCCTGGGCGAGTTTATTCTCAGTGGCGTTTACTGACTTCTTCATTCGCCAAGTGGCTTCAGGCGCGTGGAATCCTATGGTCTTGTTCTAAACCGAACTGGTTTGTAATCGTGGTTGGAACGAAAGTTTTGCAAGGGGACTGATAAAGATGGCAAGTTACCAAACCCATGAATACGACGTAGTGGTAGTCGGCGCTGGTGGTGCCGGTTTGAGAGCGGCGATCGAAGTATCGGCGACGGGGGTTTCTGTGGCGCTTGTCTGCAAATCCTTGCTAGGCAAAGCACACACCGTAATGGCTGAAGGCGGAATCGCCGCCGCTCTCGCTAACGTCGATCCGCAGGATGGCTGGGAGACTCACTTCCGTGACACGATGAACGGCAGTAAGATGCTCTCCAACTGGCGATTCGCACAACTCCATGCCCAGGAGGCGCCGGAGCGTGTGAAAGAGTTAGAGCGCTGGGGAGCTGTGTTCGATCGAACCAAAGACGGACAAATTTTGCAGCGTGCTTTCGGTGGACACAAGTGGAAGCGTTTGTGTCACGTTGGCGACAGAACTGGTCTGGAGATGATCAGAACACTTCAGGATCGGGGCGTGCACCAGGGCATCGATGTATATATGGAATGCGCGATTACGAGTCTGTTGAAAGACGGCGAAAGAATCGCTGGCGCGTTCGGCTATTTTAGAGAAGACGGACGCTATGTGCTGTTCAAAGCAAAAGCAGTAGTGCTTGCCACGGGTGGAATCGGCAAGATCTTCCCTATTACATCTAATTCCTGGGAATACACTGCCGATGGACACGCTCTCGCGTATGATGCAGGGGCTGAGCTTATCGATATGGAATTCATGCAGTTCCATCCCACTGGTATGGTGTGGCCGCCGGGCGTTCGAGGCATTCTCGTGACCGAAGGCGTGCGTGGAGAAGGCGGTATTTTGCGCAACAGCGAAGGCAAGCGCTTCATGTACGACTATCTGCCGGAATCGACGAAACACGAATTTGCCGCAACGGAAGAAGAAGCCAAAGAGTGGGTAGATGCTGCTCTTGCCGGTAAGAGAACGGAAGCGAGAAGACCTCCGGAACTCTCGACGCGCGACAATGTCGCCAGAGCTATCTACACCGAGGTCAAGGAAGGAAGAGGTTCTCCGCACGGTGGTGTCTTCCTCGATATCAGCTATCAGGATCCCGAGCGGGTCAAGAAAAAACTTCCCTCCATGTATCATCAGTTCAAAGAGCTTGCCGATGTGGACATTACTGCAGGTCCGATGGAAGTAGGACCGACAGCACACTACATCATGGGCGGTGTCAGGGTGGATGCCGATACATGTGAAAGTCGAGTTCCAGGATTGTTTGCTGCGGGCGAAGTCTCTGGTGGCATGCATGGTGCCAACCGATTGGGTGGCAACTCGCTGTCCGATTTGGTCGTGTTCGGAAGACGAGCTGGTCTTGGCGCAGCCGAGTACGTGAAGAATCTGATGGTCAATCCGTCGATCAGCGAAGAGAGCATCAATGAGGCGATTGCTGAGATGGAAGCCCCCTTCCAACGAACCAGCGGAACCAACCCTTATGATGTCGCCAAGAAAATGAACGATATCATGAGCAAACATCTCGGAATCTTCCGTGAAGAGAATGAGATGGCTGAGGGTGTGGCGCTGTTGGAAGAGCTGAAGAAAGAAGTTGCCGCTGTATCGATTTCTGGTGGCAAAGCATTCAATCCAGGATGGCACCTCTGCAGAGACCTGAAAAATATGATGATCGCTGCGGAAGCGCTTTCTCGTAGTGCACTAGCAAGACAAGAAAGCCGCGGAGGCCATGCTCGAATCGACTTCCCTGATACGGACAAAGTTAAGTGGAACAAGGTAAACAGCGCCTGCTCGAAAGATGGTGACAAAATGAAGCTCGAGCATACGCCACTACCCGAGATGCCCGATGAGTTGAAGAAGTTGCTCGAAACGAAGGAGGCAGCACATGCCTGAAGGTAAACACGAAGCCACGTTGAGCGTCTATCGCGGTACTGCGGACCAAGGCGACTACAAGCAGTACAAGGTTCCCGTTGAGGACGGAATGGTTGTCCTCGATGCCATTCATTACATTCAAGCGAACGAAGCACCAGATTTGGCAGTGAGATGGAATTGCAAGGCCGCCAAGTGCGGGTCTTGTTCTGCTGAAGTAAATGGCATGCCGAGCTTGATGTGTAAAACCCGTATGGATAAGTTCGAGCCGGGAGAAGAGATCAAAGTACAGCCTCTCAAAGCCTTCCCGATTATCAAAGACTTGGTCACCGATGTATCGTGGAACTTCAATGTCAACAAGAAGCTCAAGGCCTTTACTCCCAAACAACAGGGCGTTGAAGACTGGAAAATCTTCCAGGAAGACATTGATAGGGTCCAGGAATTCCGCAAATGTATCGAGTGCTTCTTGTGTCAGGACACTTGCCACGTTGTGCGTGACCATCAGAAAAAAGATGTCTTTGTCGGACCTCGATTTCTGGTCAGAGTTGCCGGTCTCGAGATGCATCCGATGGATGAAGGCGGGCGACTCAAGTACCTCAAGGAGGAGGGTGGAATCGGCTTCTGCAATATTACTAAGTGCTGTACGGAAGTTTGTCCCGAGGACATTCACATTACGGACAATGCCATCATTCCCTTAAAAGAGCGCGTAGTCTCAGAGTTTTACGACCCGCTTGCTAAGTTCTTCCGTATGCTCTCCGGCAAAAAATAGACCGCTTCAAGCACTCCTTGCATGCTGACGGAGACTCCTGTCTTGGTCGCGGCCTCACGTTGTGCTGTTCATCAAACGTGCTCCGGCGAACCGACTGCTTTAACATGATGACCGAGAATCCGGACCTTGACTGCGGCTTCACGGTCGTTGTGCCGTTATCAAATGCTCTTCGACAAAGAGGCTGTTTTTACAGCCCCTACATGCTTCCCTCGAATTCTGTTCTTGGCTGTGGTTTCACGGACAATTGTACTGTTCACACAAATGGAATTTGATTTTCCGAAGCTTCTCCGTCCTTGTAATCAAATCAGGCCGGCTGCACGCGAACAGTTAACCGGATGTATTGTCGCTCTTTGACTTATTGGCACCTTTCGGCTTGAAGAGTTCGCGGAGTTCTTTTAGTCGCGCTTCTTGAATCAGTTCGGTGTAAACCGAAGTGATTTGCCCCGCTTTCTTCTCGAACAGTCGCAATTTTATGAAATAAGCGAAGCCACCTGATTCCACAATAGTCGCTGCGAATTCATTCGAGACGGCAGCACAGACGAGCCGACAATGAGGCTCGGGCCCGGTACATCCGGACGAAAATGGACCGTTGATATCAGATACCTGCTCCAGCTCCATCGGCTGCCACCACTCTTTGGGAATCTCGTTCTTCTTCGAGACACCTTTTAGTTTGTCGGAATGCAGAATTTTTTCTGCTTGCTCTTTCGTCAGCATCTTCGAATCCTCTGCGCTGCTAGGGGTGATCATCCCCAAAGCCAGGATGATAATCGTTGCGAAAATAGTCCGTGTTCTGAATATCATCGAGTGATTTGCTCGTTGAAGTGTCTCGGTTCAGGATAGCATAGTCCTGAAAATCATTCCGTTGGCAGAATCAGTCAGCATCACTGCCGACAATACCAATGAATCTCAGACGAGGTAGGTCAAATATGACGTTTACGACATAGGATTTAATTAAATCCTATG
>CAYTDR010000329.1:0-7941 GCA_964436185.1 uncultured Candidatus Obscuribacterales bacterium
GTTCTGCAGGATTGGCTGGCAAAAGACAATGAATTCTACTCAACTAAGCAAGCGCAGATCGATCAATTGACTCAATCGATTCAACGTATGCAGACGTCGCAAACGAACACCATGAGCAATTTACAGAACGATATTACCGCGATGAGGGAAAACGTTCAGGACCAGAAAGACTCCGAGAAGTTCGATAAGATGATGAAGATCAATTACTTTAACGAGCTTCAAAGCGAAATGGGTGCATGCTCCTGGGGTGCTCCTCCACAGGATGGAACTTACAACAGCACCGGTGGTTACGGCATGCTGGGCGGCTACGGAATGGGTATGGGCGGCCGACAAAGCGGTGGCTGGGGTCGCTGGTAGGAATCCGAGTTGAACCGAGTGTTAGAGCGCATACTCCTGTTCGTCGCAGCCGGATTTGCAAGTAAAACCAAAAACGGTCTCATGGACGGAATCTGCAGTTGCAGATTCCGTCATTTATATGATGCAAATAACTTCGTGGTCAAAGCGGTCTGGAAGTCCGCGCGCCACATGTGCCGTTCCATCATTTATATGATTCCGTCATTTAGTAGGATGCAAAATACTTCATCGTCGAAGAAGACTGGAAGTCCACGTTACACACTCGTTCACGTACTTGGTCGGAGCCGCTAAATCTGAAGGTCTTCCTTAACCGGAGTTTGTTCTTTCGCTGCGAAAAATCGCCCGTAGTGGCGCTCGAAGCTGGATAAGCTCAGGGGCGCGTCGGCTCCGTGGAGCTGCTCCTCCGACTCAGCTACGGGATAAATAATCATTATTGCGCACAGGCATGCACACGTCGATGCCATCACAGGTAGCACCAGACCCTTGCGCGCACAGCGGAGCGCGAACAGAAGCACGATGATACTAAAACCGATGCAAATATTCGATACCATACTTTCTCCTCGGTTGAGTTACAGATCCGCGCATCCGAAGACATGCCAAGGCTTTCCATGACACGAAGTTAGACCTGACGGTGCCTTATATCTAGCTGCCTCGAAAGAGAGCGCACCAAGAAATGAGCACACAAGTATTCGTGCGTCACAGCACGATTTTGTTGTCAGGTTGTTTAGTAAGGTGGGACTGGTTGGATGCAATCGGAAAGATTGCTACATTATTGATTGCAATATCATAAAAGCCTCTTGACAGCTAGTCAAAGTGTTTGTTGTTCTTGAGATACAAAACTTTATGATAGTCGGAACAGGCTCCCTGCTGAGTATAAGCCCGAGCAGCGGGGGACATCCTGTCGCGGATAGTCCTGCTTATCGACTGCTGTTTATTGGGGACTGTCAGCGAGGAAATTGAAGAATCTGCGTGCTAGAATCTGGTCGACTCGATTGTGGTTCGTTGCCAGTAATACCGGCAATATTCAGCCGTCGCAGTCAGTCAGGTTGTCAGAACAATGGAGCCTTGAGCAAATGAACAGAGAGTATCACAAGTGGCACAGCGAGCGGTTGAATCGAGAGATGGAGCTGCTAGTCTTCGGACATGCGGGTGCTCGTGTCGTGATCTTTCCCACCTCCATGGGGCGATTTTTCGACTGGGAAAATCGTGGAATGATTCAAGCCCTGGAGCACCACATCAATAATGGATGGGTGCAGCTTTATTGTGTCGACAGCGTTGATAATGAGAGCTGGTACAACTACTCGGCGCATCCGCACGATCGAGCTCGTAGACATCTGACTTATCACAGCTATATAACGGAAGAAGTCTTGCCGTTTAGCAGATCGAAAAATTCCAATCCGTTCGTTATTGCCGCTGGTGCCAGCTTTGGTGCCTATCATGCAATCAATATCGCGCTGCGTTTTCCTCAGTGCTTCAATCGAAGTTTGGGAATGAGCGGCATCTATGATGTATCGAAGTGGATCAACGGCTACTACGATGAAACCGTCCATGAAGGCAATCCGATCGAATACCTTCGCAATCCTCCATTTGGCGAGCACCATATGGACAAGATTAAAGACCTGGATATTATATTTACCGCTGGTCCGGAAGATCCTGCATATCCAAGCAATCAGGCGTTTTCGGACGTCTTGTGGAACCGAGGGGTCTGGCACGCGTTTAGGACCTGGGATGGTTTCGCCCATGACTGGCCCGTCTGGCACGAAATGATCCTCCACTACATCGGTGGACCGGATAGCAGATAGAGTAGGGATTAGAACTGTTAGAACGACCAGCCATTGCCTGGTGGCGCAAGCAGTGGCACGCGATAAACTGCTGTCAGCAGCACGAACTTGGGACGATGAACAATGGTCCTTTGGCTTCGGGCAGTGGTGACGAACCTGGAGTCTGCCTGAGCCATCGTTGTACGTTCGACGAACCGAACTGGTGTAAGCTCATTCACGTAGCCAGATTGCCTGGTTACAGGAGATGTTTAGCTTCTGCTTCCAGAGCCTCTGCTTCGTCCGTCCGATCCAGTTGTCTGAGAACCTTCGCGTAGTCGGACATGCATTCATGCTGACGCGAGCCATCAAACCAACCCATGCTTCGATAGATGGCAAGTGCTTCCTCGTAGCTGTTTGCGGCTTTGCTTAACTCGTCATCTTCGATATAACACTTTGCCAGATTCTGCAAGTTATCCGCCAGACTGCTGTTGGACTCACCCTTCTCCCGACTGACTTTTACAATGAACTTTAATAGCGGAATGGCTTCCTCGTAATCTCCGTTCTTCATGTGATTGAGCGCCTTTGCAGCCAGCTCCTTGCTATCGCCTTGCAAGGCTGGCGAGTCGACCTCTTCTTCGTCATTAGAGGGCGATGTCTTTGCCGTGGAGGTGGATGAGTTTGACTGCCAGTTAGGCATTGAGAAGATGACTACTGCGAGCACCACAGCGAGTGCAACGACTCCCATTATTGCGCCTTTTAGTTCCCGCACCTTCGGATCAGGCCTGGCACCCCTTTCGATAGCTACAGTCTTCAGCTTTGCCACGGAAGTCGTTGCTGCTTTCCGATTGATCGGCAGCAGTTTCTGAACGGTAACCAGGTCGGCCTGTATCTCCTCGACTGATTGATACCTGTCTTCAGGATCTTTCTCCAGGCAACGCAGGACAATATACTCAAGATCCGGAACGTTCACCCATAGAGCTCTATCGTGCGTGCACAAATCCGGACGTACTTTAGATGGCTGAGCAGGAATTTCTTCCACGTGCCTTGCCATCACCTCTAGTGGCGAATCCGAAAGAAATGGTGGCATTCCTGTCATTGCCGTATAGATTACTGCTCCGAGAGAATAAATGTCAGAGCGGTGATCCACGGGCAATCCCAAACATTGCTCAGGGCTCATAAAGAGCGGGTAGCCGTTGACTTCGCCGGTTTGGTCAAACATCCGGAGCTGATTTTTACCTTCTGCTGCCAGTCTGGCAACGCCGAAATCAACAAGCTTTGCCTGCTCTCGATGTTTGTCTAGAATCATAATGTTGTCCGGATTCACATCTCTGTGAATTACGTTTTTGCTGTGGGCGGCTGCCAGACCGAAGCAGAGTTGCTCGAATGTGGAGATGACCTGAGGCAACATGAGGCCGTTACTCTCCTCAATGACGTGCCTGAGTGTTTTGCCGACTAAGAAGTCGCCAACAAGGAAAAGGTGTCCCGTGTTCGTCGTTCCCCAATCAGTGAACGGAACCAGATTGCGGTGTTTTAATTTTGAGATGGCTTCTGCTTGAGCTTCGAATTGTTCGAGCAATGATGGCTTCGTCCAATCGTCGCCATCCAAGAGCTTGATGGCCATCACGGAACCCAGCTGTTTGTTCTCGACTGTATAGACTGTAGCTGTGCTGCCTCTGCCAACCAGGGCTATGAGCGTGTATTTGTCTGTGATAGCCGTCCCGCTGAGATCTCGCTCAATATCGAGCGGCACACCAGGCGAACCATTCTTCAGCTCGAGAGAGCGTACCTCCGAGTCGCTGAATTCTGGAACGTCCTGTATGTTCATGTCGGGTAGAGCCAAAGGGCCTTTGCAATAACCTTGCTATACCCAGATTCCCTTCATTACAACTTAAGGGTAATGCGGTGAAACCGTCGTCTTCACACTGGAGGTTGCCGCACCGCATGCGGAGCCGTCCGTGAAACTTAAACCGTCAAATTTACTATCGTCCACCCTATGTGTGCTAAACATATGTATGTGTGATGAACAGTGCCCGTTCACGTGAGGATGGTGCTCGGAGTCACCGGCGGCGAAAGCACGTGTCCAGTCCTTTGACGTGCAAGCGATTTTCAGCAAGTAGGACCGTGGCTTGCAGCCCTTTTAACACATCAAAACGAAGTTCAATTCTGTTTGAGATGTAAGACTTTAGTGTTCCTCGAGCAGCTTCTGAATGTTGCTTGAGAGTTCCTCTGGCTTCACACCTGGACCGTACCGCCCGATAACCTTGCCGCTCTGGTCCACGAGAAACTTTGTGAAATTCCACTTGATTGCCTTTGTCCCCAGAAGTCCGGATTTTTCGCTCGTCAGGAATTTATAGAGCGGGTGAGCATCAGTTCCATTCACTTCGACCTTTTCGAACATCGGAAATGCAACGTGAAATTTGGTTTGGCAAAATTCGCCAATCTCGCTACTATTGCCGGGTTCTTGTCCGCCAAATTGGTTGCAAGGGAAGCCGAGTACCGAAAAACCCTTCTCGGCGTAATTGTCCTGCAGCTTTTGCAAGCCTTCGTACTGGGGTGTGAACCCGCACTTGCTGGCAGTGTTGACGATCAAGAGTACTTTTCCTTTGAAGCGCTCCAGGCGGATCTCTTCGCCTTCCAGTGTTTTGGCTGCGAAATCATAGACCGATGACATAGTTCTCTCTCTCCATCGTTTAGGCCGGAAACCACCATTATGCTGTTGATGAGCATCTCTTCATTTTCTCAAATTCCGAAACCGTTCGTAGTTAATTCGCATCGCTGCAAGTTTTTCCTCGGCGAGCGACCGCCAGTGCATTTCTCGCAAAGATATTGATCGATGCGTGATACCACTAGATTATCAGCTGCCCTTCGAATTTCCTCACCACAGCTGAGTTGACGCTCATCTGCATTAACAAAAATCAAATCACTGCTGCGTGTTGTATTTCGCTCAGCCCTACCGATGGTATCAAAAGAAACGATCGTGCTTGGGGAAAAGGTGAATGGGCCGGTAATTCCTCATCTCCTCAGGTTGATTGTGTTGTCCCTCGATGCAAGCTCTAGGCGAGTTTCACGCCAGTACCAGGGACGCCACCATCGTCGCGAAACCCTATGGATATTAGGTTTCGAGCCTCGCAACTGAAATAGAATTCACTTGGTGTCCTATTGCATAGTGTAGGCAAAGTGTGGTCAAATTCTTGAGTTGCAAGGCTTTGCACGAGTGATCGAAAGAAGTCGGCAAGCTGTTTTCGCGATTGAGAAAACTACGAGATACATTCTCGAATTTGTGGTCGCTTCCACAGGCTAACGTGTGTGCCGAGGGGCTCAGGAATGGACGATAAGAGCTACAGAAACCTAGTAAACGCAATAAGATTGACTGACGCAGACTATCGCAGTGCAGAGGAGATCTTGGGTCGATCATATTTCGATTTCGAGCTGGCCCGACTGCGAATTCAGAATCAGATGGTCGACAGTGTTCCACGTCACGGAGACACGCTGGCAGGAAAATTCGGGTGGCACATTGCCCATCGCAGTCGCAGACTGCAAACGACGGAACTGTTGGAGAGCGAAGATAGTTTTCTTCTGGCCACTATAGAAAGACGAATCTCAGACTGATAGTTCTATTATCGAGCGGTTGTCGATTGTGTTGGCACCAGAGTTACAACGCATATTTGAGCGTTGGCCGAGTAGCAACTCAACTTTGAAACTTGGTTGACCGGACTGGCAGTGCGGCACTGGCATCAGTTTTAAGTGCGCCCATACCTCTACTAACTGCTATACTACTCACATCTGTCCTGATTTGAAAGGGAAGTGTGATGAGAATCTACAAGCGAACGTCAATTTTGATACCAGTCGTCCTTGCTCTATCGCTCCTTTGTTCACTCCCATCTTATGCACGGAAGTGGACCATACCGGAAAGGTTAGACAACCTCTCCCTGGCCATCGACAAAAGCAAGGACGTTAACGAACTAACCAATAAGCAGGTTGACGAACTGAAG
This sequence comes from uncultured Candidatus Obscuribacterales bacterium, assembly GCA_964436185.1. Lineage (GTDB taxonomy): Bacteria > Cyanobacteriota > Vampirovibrionia > Obscuribacterales > Obscuribacteraceae > CAYTDR01. Next base: position 6,107 of record CAYTDR010000329.1, read on the forward strand.
GTATTGCTCAGCGAGGTCAAAACTAAGGCTGAGGAAATGAAGTCGAAGAACGGCGGTAAGCTGAATGACGATGACACCCGTCGGGTGAACAAGGAAATCAATGCTGTCAGCGTGAAGCTTCTTAAGTACAGACTCGACAACGTGTACAATTGCGGGTGAACATACCAGCGACTCTCGTTGATCGCCTGATGCAGGCCGCGATGAGCGAACAACGCTTGTTGACTCTCGGGTGAGATTAAAATGAGTGACTCTAATCCGGAAGAAGATTTAGCTGAAGAAGAGTCTCTTCCTTCCAAGAAAAAGTCACGACAGGTTCCCGCCAAGAAGAAAAAGAAGAAGAAAAAGGAAGAGATCGATCCGGATCTTGACCCTGAGTTTCAACAGCAACTCTCCCTGGTTCAGGAGCGGTCTTTCTTTCACTTCTATTTCTCGACTGCTCAGGCTATCCTCTCTCACCCGAAGAAGTTTTTCGCGGCAATGCCTAAGGAAGGCGCCGGTCGTGCCTTTCTATTTCTTTTAGTGAGCGCGCTGATTTATTCTTCGATGGAAGCGATCAAGACTGTTAGCGTCAAAGCGCTTATTAGTCCACTTTTGAGCTCATTGTTCACAACCTGTGCAGGAACATTGTTCGTTCACTTTACCATGCGTTTTATTTGCAGAGGCAAAGGAACTCTGAAGCAGACATTCATGGTGCTTTGCTATGGCAAAGCACCGCTGCTAGTGGCTTGGTTACCGCTTGGGATAATTCCGTTGGGCGGAATCATCTCCATCATCTATACTCTAATTCTCAACGTGGTCGGTCTATCCAAAGTTCATAAGAGAAACTTTTGGCTAGTGCTTGTGATCACGATCTTCTTCTCATTCTGGGCGGCTGTTGTTCGCGGCTTGATGGGGCGATGACTGTTTACTAGCTATCTTCAATCGACACCAAGAGCAGTGGCGGGAAAGCGATCCACAGCGCCTTCTCTTGCATCCATGGAGACAATTCTGGAAAGCAGAGATGCTTGTCTGGCATGTTTTTCTGCCTGAGCAATGTTTCCGCACTTTCTTTCTAAGCGCGCCATATCCCGGTGACAAAGAAGCACGAATTCTTTCTGCCGGCTGCCCGGGTTGGCGCCCAATACGGCAAACACTCTATAGAAGTCTGCACGCGCCTCATCCAGTCGTCCCCTATCGAGCAACACTTTTCCCCGCTGTTGCAGTATGGGTATGAGCAGCTCGGAAGAGTTCCCTTCACGCCTTTCTGCGCACCGAATAGCTCTGGTCAAGTGAATCTCGGCATCCGCCAGCCTTCCCGTAAGCGTCTCCAACTCAGCAAGTGAGAGCAGGATCAGCTCGTAGCGCTCACCATCACCAGTTGATCTGGCGATGGTCAATCCTGCCCTGAAGGCATCAGCAGCAGTATCATAATCATTGATAAATCGGCTGTAGCAAGCAAGCTCCTGGTAGATAGTGATCTGATCCGAGGGTGGCGCCTGTGCACCGTTTGCAATATCCCGCGCCTGACTGAGCAATCGACATGCAACCTTGCTGTCTCCGCTCCGGTGATATATTTCTGCAAGTCGGCTCAACCTTCTCCAGGGGGTACGATAAAAATCTTGGCTGTCCTGAGAAAAGCTGTCCCACTCGTATTCCGAATCATCCTTGACCATGCTGTTCGCGGCAAGCAGTAGTGCTATCAGCGAAAATATGACTAGCAGCGACGCGTGCCCACTGGCAGCAGATCGTTGTTCTCGTCTCGGTAACCGGTTTTCCATTTAGTCGAACTTGCAGTTTTGCCTGATTGCGTTCTTTTCTGAGTTAGGCTCTCGCGATAGTAGTGCTGGTTAGCAACC
>CAYTDR010000330.1:0-7925 GCA_964436185.1 uncultured Candidatus Obscuribacterales bacterium
ACTGTTCCGAAAGCTCGTGCGATCGACTTTGCTGGGGCTCAGTCTTTGGTTCTTGAAATTGAGGCTTTTGGGGCACTTCGTCTGCCGTCTTGCCTCTGAAGCTGCCTGACAGGTGGGTAGGAATCTCCAGCGGTTTCCATCCTTCTGCTTCCGCTTCCTCCTCCACGGACTGTGCCACCACGGGTGAAGAACTTTGTTCAGCCATCCGAGATGGAGTTATCTGATGCCATCCATCACTCGAGTCAGGCAATGACTGGGTTTCAACGATAGCCGGTGTGGTCATGCTTCGAACAACAATGCGCAGCTCTCTGGCAATCTTTCTCAGATCAGCCTGGAGCTCATCGACACTGGATTGGCGCTTAGCCCGATCCTTGGACAAAGCTTTGAACACAACCCGCTCAAGAGACCTGGGAACGATCACTTCGGAATTTGCCTGATTGAAAGGCAAGGGATTTTGCTCCAACAAATTGCGCAAGCAATCGGTGACATTACTGCCATCAAAAAGATGCCTGCCCGTAAGCGTGAAATACATGATTCCGCCAATCGCATAGACATCGGAACGAAAATCTAAATTTTCACCTCGCACTTGCTCCGGACACATGTAGGCAGGTGAGCCGAATACCTGACTGGACTGGGTCAGTTTTTGCTGATCCACTCCGTCGAGAAATTTGACGAAGCCGAAATCGATCACCTTGGCCAGTTCGCCACGTGTGGGATCAAGTGTAATCAAAATGTTCGACGGTCGCAGATCTCGATGCAGCACCTGTTGCGAATGAGCAAGCGACATAGCATCGCATAACTGAATAAAGATGGGCAGCGCGCGATCAATCGGGAATGGGCCAGCGTGCTCGACAGCAGAACCGAGCGTCAGTCCGTTGATAAACTCTGTCACCATATACGGTTGCCCGGGAGCGGAGAAGCCGAAGTCGAGCACAACTAAAATATTGGGATGCTTGAGTCTTCCGGCAGCCTGAGCTTCTCTCTGAAATCGAACCATCGCTTCCTGACTGGTGATCAGATGACGGTGCATTACCTTTACCGCGACGAAACGGTTGGTGCTCAATTGCAATGCCTTGCAGACCAGCCCGGTTCGCCCGACACCAAGTATCTCGACGATCTGGTAACGCTTATCCAGCAACTGACCGACGAGATTGCTAACGCCAATTTGCGTCAGTGTCAGTCCATCATTCGGACAGACCGTTTTATCTTCAAACTCTTGTCCACAAGCAAGACAGAGCGCTCGCATAATGTACTCCTGACTGGAGTGCTCGGCAACAACTCATGTTACCTTATCGAGCTTGTTTCATGTGACTAAACAAGTCTGTTTGCTGTTTCTAAACTTCGGAAGATCTAGGTGTCGAACAAGTCGACTTTCATCGGCAAATCCCGGACTCTGTCTACAGGATCAGCAAATTCTTACATCTTGACAAGGGAGATTTCTAAGATGATGTCGTGAAGACATCGAGCAAGTTAATCGTGTGCAGTGCGAGTTGCTTTTCTTTCGCGAATTGAATGCTTTCGGGCTGATAACTTCGGAATGCGCTGTCCATGCCGACCATCGACAGCACGCCTTCAATTTAGCCGATAGCAGTAGCAGATGAACCATTCATTTTGGCTTCGTATTTGCCAATGATTCCCTGATAGACGATGTCGTGACGATCCTGGTAGATACCGAATTCGCCGACCAAGTCTCTCTGAGTATCTTCAGGAAGCGCAAAAAATGTCTTGCTGAAGTGTTCGACTAACTGAGTGCCGTACTTTCTTACGAGCTGTTCGTTCTGGTCGAGAATGCGCATGATTCTCTCGTACTCACCCGTTTGTTTACGGGTGTTGTCTGTGCCTTCGTAGGCTTCGCTTCTTACATGATTGCCAACGTTATCGGAGCTGGTGTCATCTTCAGCCTGGTTATTAATTTCTGAGTTCATAGCGTCTGAGTTCATTACATCGAATCCATTGTAAAACGACATCTGCTCTTCTCCTATTACCCTTGGGGTCCGCCGCATCTTGTAGAGGTTTCTATAGGAATCGAACCGGTTCTGGACATATCACCTACGTAATTCCACCATGAACATCCGCGTTTTTTTGCGATATTCCGATGGTCAGTTCAGCATAAGTGGGAAAACCACAATCACCTTGATCGTGAGTAACGGTGTATTGTAGTGCTCTCGTTGGTGCTAATTTTTGTCTGAGGATAAAACGGTGACTAGTATATCTCCGGTTTTGTCGACGTCCGAACTCATGCGTGTCGCATCAGATTTTCGGAATGGGGTTTGTCAGTTGAGTAATGTAGATAAAGAGCTTCTTGTTGCTCTTCTTAAAGAGAGAGCGCGCAAAGAGCTTGAATACGGTCAAGAGCTCGCAGTCGACCAAGTCAAACTTGTTAGGCGGGTCACTGGAGCAGTGTGCGTATTCTTTGGGAAGTAATGGTGCCTGCTGTTTTCAGCAGATACACAGGAAACCTATAAGGAATACGATAGCCGGAACGCGAAGAACCAAAGTTCAACATGACATGCTCACGACCTGAGTTGTGATCTTACGTTTCGATTTTCGTTGGCGCCAGCCTCATTGAGGTTTGGAACTTGCGTGAGTCATCGTAAATTATTTGAGTCGTTCCGCACGGTAACATGTGTGTCGCACTGCTGCACCAATTACCAAGCGGAACCAACTAACCATGAGAAAACTCAACGCTCTTGATGCAACTGTCCTTGTCACTGTTGTCGCGTCTGCCATTGGCTTTGGTCTGGCAAAGGCCGGCTATGCCGGGGTCGATCAGGTGATAGAAGGAGAGCAACGAGTTGCAATCGATATATATCTGGTCGGGCTGAAAACCAGAGACACCGAACTCTTCAAGGTTGGCGAAAAGTCCGCCGTCACTATACGCAACCGTCCAGTCGACCCACCCATGACGATCAAAGCCGTCCAGCACTGGCCGCATAAGGCGTCCTTTCTCAGCACCGATGGCAAATCCGCTGTAGCGTTCCCTGATCCTGCCATGCCGGTGGCACACGATTTCATCGTGACCCTGGAGGATACGGCAGAGAGAACCGCAGACGGCTTCGTGATTCGAGGCAACAAAGTCAAAATCGGCAACGCTATCGAACTCGAAGGCTTCAAGTATCGCGCTCAGGGCGTGGCAATCGACATCGGTCCTATGGCCAATTGGAAACCAAGTCAAGAACAGTGAGCCAAACTAGCCGGACAGCACCCCCGAAAGCGGCTGCCTTGAAATGAACACAGTAGACAAAAAAGGAATTCCATATTTAGTAGATCAACTTGCCTGTAAGTTGTCGCTAAAGAAGCTTGTTCAATGGTGGTCGTCGACAGTAGACCAGTCCATACTGTTCCGGCCCCTACTATATATACTGTCGGCATGCGATGCCAGAACGCCTGAAGCAAGCCGTAAACTGGGCAGCGGTCTACAGCTCATAGCGTTTCTAATGGTGGTCGGACTGTTTGCAGTAATCGGTCTTCCTCAATTCGCCAACGATAAATCCACCCTCGCCCTTATTGTGGTGGCGGCCTCGGGCTCCTGGTTCCTCGGACGGTTGCTAGGCGGAAAAGAACGGCGGCAGGTGGATGCAATCGACTACTTGGTCTTGCTTTTCCTGGCAATCAGCATCGTTGCCACTTGCGCATCTCACTATCTGATGCCGAGCATCAAAGGTTTGTCCAAACTAGTTGTATATATAGTAAGTTTCTTCCTTTTTACGGCCGTTTTCCGTGGTTCTACCAAACGCAAGTTGATTGTAGTAGCAACTGTTGTCGCAACGGGGCTGGCCTTATCGCTTTATGGCTTCTATCAGTACAAAACCGGCGTCGCGCCGCTTGCCACCTGGGAAGATCCAACCGCTACCAGCACCGAAACACGAATTTATGCAACCCTCGGCAACCCCAATTTGCTTGCCGGATATCTTGTTCCAGTCATGCCGCTTTCAGTCGGACTGGGACTTACGTTGATCGCACAAAGGCGATTCGTCCTTGGCGCACTACCCTTAATTGCCTCGGCAGCCATAGCACTGGCTACTTTGCTCACTGCCAGCCGCGGTGGCTACATGGGACTCTTCGTAGGTGGCGCTCAATTCGGCGTCATTATCATCACGTACCTGTGGGCTAAGTCGAAGAAGGCACGACCGCTCATAATCAGCCTGGCGCTTCTGTCGATTTTGATCGTCGGAGTCGTGCTTACGCGCATACCGGCGTTTCAAGAGCGCGTCGCCTCGATGTTCGTTGGACGAGAGCACAGCTCCAACTCTTATCGACTTAATGTCTGGGGCTCCTCCTGGAGGATGTTCCTCAACAACTGGTGGATTGGCATCGGTATCGGCAATGAGACATTCCGTCTGGCTTACGGTCTATATATGGTGAGCGGATACGATGCGTTAGGAACCTACAGCGTTCCACTGGAAGTGGCCGTAGAGACTGGCGTGGTGGGACTCATCGCCTTTCTAGTCCTCGTTTTAGCCACTCTATCCAGGGCACACAACAAGTTCTGGCATCACGAGGAACCTTACAGATGGCTTATGGCAGGCGCTGCTTGCGCCATGACGGCAATGCTCACGCACGGTTTGGTGGATACAATTTTCTATCGTCCGCAAGTTCAGCTCATCTTCTGGTTGCTAATTGCACTAGTTATTGCCCCGGATTCGCCAAAAGAGCCAGACTCGCATCCAGCGTCCGTGAAGGAAGCAAAAGCACTTTCCTGATAATCGGTTAATTACTGGCATCCGCTAAATGGTTCAAATTACTGGTTGAGGAAAAAATGAGTGCCTGCTTGCCTTTTGAATTTTAAAACAGAGGGCGATGACAGGGTAGAATCAATGTGGAAGTTAACAGCCTTAAATGAACAAAAACTAAATTAAAACGGAGTTAATTAAACGGCTCTAAGGTTTAATCAGCGATATCAAAACCTTATGTCCTGCACTACAACAACACTAAATCCGAAAAGCCGCCTCTCACACTCACCTCGGGCGATACAACCAAGATAGTTACAGTTCTTGACAGGACGCACACATTAAACGATAATAATTAATACCTACTTAATCTTCATCAACCGACCTTTCAGGTCTTTACTACTCCAAAAAGCAATTTTGCTATTCTCTCTTTTCTCTTCTTGATTCAAGGCTGAACCAAACAACACGGAGGACGCAGCCATATGAAACTCAACCGTCGAAGAGGTGCTGCGCTAGGTATGGTGGCGGTCTGCGTACTCGTCATCATAGTTTTGGGCATATGCTTCTTTGTACTCTCCCAAATACTCGGTGGTGGACGTGAAATCGCCAACGCTACTGATGCTGGCGTCTTGAACGTCGCCAGGGAAGCGCTTAATGACACGACTGTCAACGTACCTCTTCGAGCTGATAATGGCAGCACATTCTACAGTGACTTCATAGGATTCGATGAGTCTGCACCTGCAGGCGATGTTGGTAGCGCAACTACCGGCAGAGGCATCGACATGCTCGGAATCAACCGAGTCATTGCTCAGGCCGCCATCGTGGCGCTCAACGCCAGCCGATTGAACACTCCTGAATCAGGCGCCAACGCGACTGCGGTTATGAGAGCAGCACAAGATATCTCACGAGATCTGAGAGACTTGCTGACAAATAACAACTCTTATTTGGAAGGACAATTTGCCAACGTCGCTCAGCGAAACAACACAAAATTCTTCCAGGGTAATACGGCAGAACTCGATGGAACCATTCGATCAGGCTACACCAGAGTAGGATTGTCTGCTAACGTATTCTTCTCACCAGCGTTGACAACTGCAGTAGAAGTAAGCCTTCCTTCCCGCTTCTTGAACACTCGTACGGGTGCACTAAGAGACGCTAGCGGCGCAGCTTACATGGCAGGATATGTGCCCCACACAATCGGCGTTAACGGTGGCAGTGTCACCATCGCCGGTGTACCTATCTTCCCTCAACAGCGTCCCCACTTGATCGATCTTGGCGAGTTCAACGCACATACCGCCAACCCCAACGGACTAGATTACACTCCCCCCAACGCATTCCGAGCCAACTCGAGAACGCTCAACAACCAGACCAACAGCTTCGGTGCTGCTATAGCATGCGCCGTAGTTGGTGCCCTAGATCGTGGATTTACAGCCAGACTCCCCCGCGGCTATGTTCGGTTCGTCAATGATCCGGATGCCAACTCCGTTCCAGGCAATGTGCCTCTAGCACCAGTCGTAGACGGAACTCACGACGTATTCAACAATGAATTGTGGGCACCTAACGATGGTGTATTCGTGAGCAACAATGGTGCATTTGCAATGTCGGCCGCTCAATCGGGTGGACGTGGGTTACAAGATCTGAACAACTGGATTGACTTCAACAACAATCCAGGCAACTGGCCCAATGGCGAACCACCAGCTCCTGCCGAGCACGGCAACCCACCTGACAATCCTGATGGCGTTTATATGCCGACAACTAATGGTAGTTACAGGCTAGCAACCGCGAACGATATGAAAGGTCTGTTCAACGGGCTCAGGGCCACCGGATCAACACAATGTACTCACCTCAACATTTTTCAGCAAGCTAATAACTGCCTCGCCCCGGATCCTGCTACCGGCGGACAGAGAAACTACAGGAGCGGTACCGTCGGTGACGTAGTACATGCTCTCCAGTCGCTCACTGGTGCTAACAACCAGGGCGGACAGGTGTCCACCGATGGTGGTATCACTGCCGTCAACTATCAAAAGCTTGATCTCCTCACAGATCGTGCTCGTGGTGCGGAATGCTCAACAGTCAACCGCGTCAACAGATCCGGAATGGAGAAGTTCAATATCAGAGGGTGTTATGTCGGCACCCACAACGATTCAGACTTCGGAGTTCCTGGTTCTCCCCTGGACTATCTGAATCAGATTGCAGGTGGTTCCGGTGCGATTCCTCCTGGAGGATACAACACCACTGGACGTAATTTGGGATCGACTAACTGCAGAGAAGATATGTTGAGAGCTATCTTCAGAAGAGTTCAGCAGATTGATCCTAACATCACTAACAGAGCAGTATTAGAGAGCGCACTAGGCTCCCAAGAACTACGTCTTGGACAGACACTGTTCCTGTACTCTCCATATCCCGGCAATCTTCAATTAGTTGCTGGAACTCCTGGAGCATACTTCAACAGAAATCTAGCTAACGATGGTAGCAGCCATGGTGCGCAATCGTTCCCACCTGCTTCCCTCGCTCTACCGTTCGAATGCCAAAACTCATACGGACTTGCAAACCGCATAGTTAACGCCACGAAAAATGGTCAGCCTGGTTCAGAGTGTCAAGCCGTTGGTGATGCCAACTATCACCAGGCGCCATTCACCTCCTATAGAGGTGGCACGCTCCAAGGTCACGACAAAGCTATCTACACACCAGCTTCTGGATTCAGAAACGTGTTGGGTGATATCAGATTCGTGAACGAAGCAAACGATACAGGCACATTCTGCACGCCTAACTAATAAAGTTCCACCAACAAGCCTGAAAAACAGAAAACCACTCCTTAAATGATATTATTCAGTTAAAGAGTGGTTTTTGTTTTCGGAGGTATATATGCACTTTTTCAGAATGAGAACTACTATCCTTGTTTTGCTTGGAATTACTCCATTTGTCGCAACAAGCGGATTAGCTCAAGTTCCTCAGCAGTCGCCGACACAGCAGCAGGCATACATTCAACAAAAACCGAGAGCCAATCCCAGACGAGGAGCTCAGCTCAAACAGTTTCAGGGTCAGACCATGAATTCTGCAGTAGCCTTGCCCAATGTTCCTGACTATTCGGGAGAACAGGTCTTTATGACCGGCATGGCCTATCCACATAATCAAGGCAGTCCGGGCTACTTTATGGTATTCAATACCAGACATAAACCAGACCAGGTCAAGGAATGGTGGGTAAATGCCTTGCGAATGCATAAGTGGGAAATCGGCTTTGCAAACGATACTTCAGTT
>CAYTDR010000331.1:0-7923 GCA_964436185.1 uncultured Candidatus Obscuribacterales bacterium
GACGGACGCCTGCCTGGATGCCGACTGCGTCTCTGACGGGTTCGCCATCGTCAAGGACGCGCTGGCGCTCATCACGCCGGAGATGGGTGCCGACGGCGAGCAGCTTCGCGAGGCCCTCGAGAAGCGGCAAGCGGCGCTGGAAGAGCAGAAGCTGGCCAAGAAGTTCCACGAGCATATGGCGCTCGCCAGCCAGCTCCTCGATGCTCAGAACCTCAAGGAGGCAGAAGACGCGGCCCGGGACGCCTGGTACGAAGCGAAGCGGACGTTCGGCGAGACTCACCACTTCGCCGGCCAAGCCATGGATACGATCGGCGTCCTGCTCTTCATGCAAGGCGAGGCGGCTCGGGCTCTCGAGTGCTTCGAGCACGCTTTCTACGTGGTCCGCGAGTGGGACAAGAAGCCCCTCGAGGCCAAGGTGAAGCATCACCTCAAGCACTGCCGGCAGTACCTGACCCAACAGGGCGATTCGTAAGGCTCCTGACGTGGAGAACCGGGGCAGGCGTTCGCGCGCCTGCCCTCCGGCTGTTCTTTCTACGTGTCCCCTCCCTGCTAGAGGCGCGAACACAGACCATCACTTAGCAGAGGAGCCAAAACAAATGCGTATCGTCATCATCTCTGACACTCACGGCCGCGACTTGAACATCTGGGACATTCCCGATGGCGACGTCCTCCTCCACTGCGGCGACTTCTGCTGTGGTCGGGGATGGCGAGACATCGAGCTGTTCCGCGAGCAAATGATGCGCCTGCCGCATCCCCACAAACTCGTCGTGGGAGGAAACCACGACCACATCATCGAGAAAGATCGGCGCAAGACCCGGGAGCTTCTCGGGCCGGTTCACTACATGGAGGACGAGGCGCTGGTCATCGGCGGGCTCAAGTTCTGGGGCACGCCCTGGCAGCCTGAGTACATGGCCATGGCCTTCAACATGCGCCGTGGCTCGGACGAGCTGCACGAGAAGCGCGTGCTGATTCCGGACGACGTCGATGTTCTCATGACCCACTGTCCGCCGGCAGAAATCCTCGACTGGCTGAACTTCCACGGAGCCCTCGGATGCAACCAGTTGCGCTGGCGCGTCGACAACCTGCCGCAACTGAAGCTCCACTGCTTCGGCCACATCCACGAAGGTTACGGTGTGGACGAACGTGACGGAAAAACGTTCGTCAACGCCGCCCTGGTGGCTGGTGACGAGAATCGGCCTTACCCGGAGACCAAGAAGCCGATCGTCATCGATCTCTAAGCAACACAATGGCCAGCCGGGCGCGAAGCGAAAGCTTCTGCGACCGTAACTCGCCGCTGCCGGTCCCTTGTCCACCGGCAATCCCTACTCGTTCTGGAGACAGAAATGCGATTGTTACCGTCAAAGGCGACGGCGAAGGCTCTCGGCAAGGCACTGTTGATGCGCATCCTCCTGGTGCTCTCAATCGCCTTCACGCTGTTCGTCTTCTCCCTGCCGACCGCACCGCAGGAGGTGAAGGACGTCGTCGGCACCATCTGCGTCTGGGCGATCAGCATCTGCGGAGCCATCTGGCTGGCGATCGTCACCTACGTCCTCATTCAGGGGTCGAAGAAGGGCAGGAAGGACAACACCGATCCCCCGCAGGGAACGTTGCTGTGACACCGCCTGCGGGGCTAGACCTGTAGCCCTCGCCTGCCGGCTCTCGGCTGCCACCCCAGCGGGTGGCGGCCGGAGGCGGCTTTTTCTTTTGCCCATAAAGGCAGATATTGTGCAATATATTCTTTCTGTCGATAGGCAAAACGGAGGAAATATCACAAGCCAAAACAAGCCTCGCAAACTCAATTCTTACACCGCAATCACGGGCAAACCTTCAGCAACAGCGATCATGAGAAACTGACTCTCCGCCACGGCAACTGAACCACCATGCACTACACCGCACTGCCTGTCTATATTTTTTCGGTCCAAAGTTTTTACTAGGCTTTTTAGTACTAGCACGACACAAAGGCAGACCGCCTGCAGGGCAGGCGGTCTTGAAGCTCGGGTTGGCTCTTCATGCCTTCGCGGCTTGCAGCTCTTTGAGCAGGTCACGTTTCCTCAGCATTAGAAACCGAGCATCCCTCGCACCTTGGCGAGATTCTTTTCCACAGTAGGCAACGTTGCATTAACCTTATCCGGCCACTCGCTGGCCACTTGCTCCGCATGCTCCCACATCTCACGAGCCTGGACGTAGAAGCCCTTGTCGTACAGAAGGCAGCCCTTCATGTTCAACAGGTCCACGAGATACCAGTGATCGTGCTTCATGTAGGAGATTTCCGCGAATGCATCATCCAGATGCGCTTCGGCAGCCTCGTGGTCTTGCCGATTGCGCGCCTTGACAGCAAGCGCCATATGCCGAGAAGCACGTTGATGCGCCTCATTGACGGCTGTGCCGGCATAGTGAATCGGGCCGGTTTCGAACTGCGATGGTTCCAGCGTCTCGCGCTTCTTCTTGCGGAAGCTCTTGCGCGGACGTTTGCTTTCCTGCCCCACGGGTGGTGGCGAAGCAGAGAAGAGAGCAGACGGCGAGCGTCGCTTCCCGCGCCGGGGATGCGTGAAGTAATACCAAGCCAACCCGATTACTGTCCCCAGGAAGAGAATGCCCCCAAGGACGAGTGCTAGTTCGATCAAGACTTACAACCTTTCCGGTTGAGCCCTCTCAACCCTGAGGGAGCACTTCTGGCTCCAGTGACGATTAGCGACGAGGATCTCACGATCCTTTCCGTTCACAGGGCAATAAAAACGGGGCGGGCCGACGGCCCGCCCTAAACTGTGCCCGCCAGCCAGAGAGGTCGACCGACCCCTTAGCCCAGATCGAATTCCTGTCCCTGCTTGACGAAGCCGGCAAAACCGTCCGCCTGTGCGTCCGGCAGCGGTCCGTCCCAGTAGTGGTAGAGCCACATGCGGGACCGCCATTCGGCCGGCAGGGTCTTCAGGTCTTCGTAGCGGGCGTGTACGCCCGTCGTAAACGGGGACGTCTCACAGTCGTGAAAGATAATGTCCGCCGATTTGTAGAAGGCGCGAATCGAGTGGGGCGCGAACTGGGTGTCCGTGGTCAGGAACACCTTCGTTCCCGAAGCCGTGGTCCAGAAGAGCCCGTAGGAGGGGACGATCTCGGTGTCGTTGACGTAGTGGACCGTTTGCACCGTTCGGAACGACAAGCCGGCGAAGTCGAAAGGCTTGTTCTTCTGACAGGATCGCACGTCGTAGAACGTGGTGAGCTTCGCCTTCACGTCCGGAATGCAGCAACCGCTCGCCAGCATCCGCCACAGCTCCGCTCTCAGCGAGCTGCGCAGGTAGAGAGCCAGCTTCCGGCGGCCGCCGGCAGCTTCTGCGAAAACAGGATCGAAGTAGGTGGCTAGCGACGTCCACTCCATGCCGCCGGCATGGTCTGCGTGGAGGTGGCTGATGTAAACGGCCTGCAGATCGCGCAAGCGCAGACCGGCTTCACGCATGGCGTGCCGGCAGTCACTCCCGCAATCGATAAGCATTCGCTCTCCGCCGATCTCCAGAACCATATTGCTCTGGAAGTATTTCTCGGTGAAAGCACCACCAACTCCGATAAATTTCAGTTTCATTGGGGACTTCCTTCGTTTTTTTTGCCGCCAGGCACGATCCGCGCGCGGACCCAGGCGGTTGTGCGGCCGCGGAGACCTTACTGACCGGCCAGAATGATAGTGTCTGCGGCTAGCAACGAGTTCAGCTCGCGCTCGAGCTTCTCCCCATTCACGGTCAGGCGCACGCGCCTGCACGGGTTGAGGTTCCACAGCTCCGCACCGCCGTCACCAAGAACAAGAAGCGCTTTGTCACCGTAGAACTTCAGTCTGCGCACGTAGCGAAGATGATCGGTGGCGAAGCTGAAGTGCTTGCCTCTGTCCATCTCCACCACCGTAACCAGACATCGAGCCTCGCGGTCCGCGCAGGAACCGGCGAATGCCACGACCGCCTGGTGACGGTGACAGTCGTGCGCCCAGCAGTCAAACCCTTCGGCATCCTGAGGAGAGCCGACGATCTGGTACCGCTGAGGCTTGCCGCTAGCCGCATCCAGCACGAACGTCTCACCGCGGGCGGTGAGGGCGAAGAGCGTGTTGCCATGGCCGTTGAAGGCCAGCCGAACGATGCGGGAACGGCTGATGTTGACATTGAACAGCTCTTTTCGGACGCCCTTGTCGGAAAGCGTCCAGACGACAACGGTACCACTTGTGGTACCGCCAGCCAGCATGGTTCCTTGCTGGTTGAAGACAACACTGTGAACTCGAGCAAACCGCAGCCGCTCGATCGGCTCACAGGTACCGAGGTCAAAGAGATCAATCCACGGATGCCGATCACCATAGGCGATGGCAACCTCGGGTGACCGGGCTGAGTTGATCGCCGTCGCATCAACCGGACGAAATGCCATCCCCGATGCGGGAACGTTCAGTTCGATAGCCAGTTGCTCCAACGTCGAAGTACGAAAAATCGCGCTGGAGCGCGTCTCGTACATCACTCCAACAAAACCGGTATTACCCTGGTCGGGCGAGAACACCACGTCGCGGACCTTGTCTTCTTTGGTCCCCTGTGGCATCCTCACGCGCATGAGTTGCTTGATAGACATTCTACCTGCCATTTGCTGGATGGAGCCTATTGGCCCTTAGCCAGCGGACGTTGCCCCGGAAGCGGTTAAACAGCACGACAGCCTTCCTTCGGGCCCTAAGCCTAGCGTAAAGCTCTTTCGAGACCTTCGCATAGACAGCCAATCGTGCTCATGCTGAGCTTGTCATCCACTCGGACTGCTCGAACATTGAAAAGCGACCACACCTCTTCCGCTCAACAGCACGAGCTCAAACCTTGCGGTCCAAGCCCGAGTGCAAAGCTTCAAACGTGTTTTTCCAAGTTTCAAGCCAGGAGCAAACACTCATTCGTTGCAGCTAACATCCAAGAGCTCAAACCTGGCGGTGACGTGCGCAGGACAAGCTTCTGGAGGAACGACTCAGGCACAGGATCGATGCCTGTTTGTTAGCAACCGAAAGCTCTCTGGAATATCAGAAGACAGATGGCTTCCCTCAGACCCGTTCATAAGGCGTTTCTGGGATTTGGCGAATCTTCTGTCTTTGAGTTTCTACAAGGCTTCTAGAGTGTTTTAAAGGGATGACTAACTCTATTAGATTGGCATTGAAATACCAACAGCTCTTCCAGCTAGATCGTTCCCTATACTGGCATTCAAGATTTACTCTCTCTTATATTCAAGATCTAAAATTTTTTGATCCTTATCGTAGCTGTCACATACCAAAAAACATCCGGCGATCGTTCTTCTATCCGATATTGGTAGAATCCAAAGATATAGCTCGTGATGGCGCGAGCCCTAATGGAGAAACGCACAATGAGTGAGAAAATGAACCCGACAGAACGTTTTTCCGGGCTTGCCGAAAACTATGCCCTCTATCGCCCCGACTACCCGGACGAAGCCATCGATTACATCATCGAAAAGGGCAAGCTGGATAAATCTTCAACGGTTGCCGATATTGGCTGTGGCACAGGCATTTCATCACGTTTGCTTGCAGCTCGCGGCATTAGCGTAGTAGGAATAGAGCCGAACCCGGACATGCTCGCCCAAGCACGTCAGCACGCACAAGAGTTCGACACCGCTGCCCAGCAGGGACAGCTCGAGTTTCGCGAGGGAAAAGCGGAGGCTACAGGCCTTGCCGACGCCTCGGTCGATCTCGTTCTTTCCGCCCAGGCTTTTCACTGGTTCGACAAAGAGAAGGCTTTGAAAGAGTTTCATCGCCTCCTCAAATACGGCAGCTACTGCGCACTGATGTGGAACGAACGTGACGAGCTCGGTGAGTTCACACGCTCTTACGGCGACCTCATTCGACTCTTGAGTGATGCAGCCAGCGTGGAAGTTCCGCGAGGAAGAGCCGGCTATGCGCTTTTAGCTTGCGACCTTTTCGAAGAAGGCATGGTGAAAGAGTTCATGCACCAACAGACCCTCACTGAAGAAGGGCTACTCGGGCGGGCTTTTTCGACCTCCTACGTACCACGCTCAGGAGAGAATCGCATCAAACTCGAAGAAGAATTGAAAGCGCTGTTCGATCGATTTGCTCAAGGTGGAACAGTGTCGCTGCAATACGTGACATCGATCTATCTGGCCCGCAAATATTAGTTAACCCGCCACCAGGTACGGTTCCACACGAAGTTCGCTCTGAGCACTACGCCGAAGTGGGCCATGACCTACCCGTTAGCTGCGAGACAGCCGAATCGCCTGCACCGTATTCGGTGCGCATAAAATCTAAGAGACCAGCTCTCTTACACTTTTTCCCAAACCTGAAAACGTTCCTGCCCGTGGAAGACAGGGAGTGATTCGTCGCCGGCGGCTTCGTCGGCTATCAGTTTAAACTCGGGGCTGAACAGACTGAGCAGCTCTCTGGATGTGATGGGGAAGGGCGGTCCGCCTTCGCCTTCGGAGATATAGAAGTAACCGAACAGGCGTCCACCTTTGCTTAGAAGTTTCGCGCACTGCTGAACATATCGGGAGCGAAGAATCGGAGGCAGGCTGCAAAGGAACGCTCTTTCGTAGATAAAATCGAAGCGGGCGGAGTTCGAATCATAGGAGAGAAAGTCGGCAAGAACCACATCACCAGGCAGATTTCCCAGGGTGTCCTTGGCTCTCATCACCGCCGACGGGCTGAAGTCGACAGCAGTAACATACCAATCGCGTTGAGCAAAGAGTCTTGCTTCATGCGCGCTACCGCAACCTGGTATCAGAATGGTGGCAGCCTGGGCAATTCCTTCCACGAAGTTGACGAGGTGGCGGGGCACTCCACCCAGGTCCCAGGGCGTAATCTCTTTCTGATAGCGATATTCCCAGAACTCAGGCTTTCCCGGGTCTTGCTTTCCAGCATCCGGGACGCGGCTCACAGGCACGAGACTGGTTATTCCGAAGTTTCGATTGGACCTGCGTCCTGTATTCATGTCAACTTCCAAGTGTTGCATTTACTTTATTTCGCCTGTGAACGTCGTCTCTACCCAAGAACCAACTAACCAACCTGAAGCTTCTATCGAACAGTCCTTCCAGAAGCTTGAGCAAAATCCCCTCACTAAAACGCTGCCTACTCCTGACCAGGTCGCGCACGACGTCAACGAGACCATGTGTCACTAGTGTCAGCCGATCAAAATCCAGTTTATCTACGGTATCACTCGCGGTGTGATAGTGAGGATACCGAAACTCAGCCGTGTCAGTGATCATCAGAGCTGGGAAGCCATGCACCCAGAATCCCCAGTGATCGGATCTGCCCACGTCCTTCACGCAATCCGGAGCAGCCAGGCCTTCTGACGGCACTGCGGATATGTCACGAAATACTTGAATGCACCTGCGAACCAGTTTGCGTGATTCGAGATTGCCGAAAAATCCGATGAAGTCAGCGGTGCTGGGATACCAGCCCACAAACGGTTTGGGATAATTCTGCGAGTCAATCTCGCTGGAGAAATAGCCGAGCATCTCCAGGGAGATCATGGATACGATCCGTTCGCCCAAATCATGACAAGACTTGGCGTACAGGTAGCTGCCCATGTCTTCGGGCGGGCCCTCCGGATGCTCTTCGTTGGCGAAGGCGACGAAACGAACGGTTCGGCGCGGTTCATCTTCAGCAAGAGCTCTGGCCAGTTCGATTAGAACAGCAACACCGGAGGCGTTGTCGTCAGCACCGGGACTACCGAATACGGTATCATAATGGGCACCGATTACTACAATTTCGTTCTCTGCTCGCTTACCACGCTTCTCCGCAATAACGTTGGCGCATCGCCCTTGAGCGCAATCGAACTCATGTTGAGATACTGTATAACCTAAGGAAGCGAACGAGTCGTGAATGTACTGGCGAGCACTGTCCAAACCCTTGCGGTTTTTCTTGTTACGCGGCCCGCAATCTTCAGCCAAAAACTTTACTGATGAAAG
>CAYTDR010000332.1:0-7892 GCA_964436185.1 uncultured Candidatus Obscuribacterales bacterium
AATTTTCGCTAGAGCCAACAACGATCGATACCCTGGGAGCGAAAAAGTTACTAGAGATCAGCAATCTCGCCTGCAACGATTCCTGGCAGCTTTTCAGTGATCTGCAACTGTACAATCCTTACACCCGACCGATGAGGGTGAAGCTGGGAGAGGCGCAAGAGACCGTGTTCGACAGGCTTCTTCCCAACAGAGCTTCGTCCGACAAGCTGGTCGTCGGAGTCCAGGGAGGACGTGGTAGCTTCAATGAGGAAGCTGCTCGCTATTATCTAGGAAGAAGCTCGGAGAAGAATGTCGAGCTACGATATCTCCACACAACCGAAAACGTTCTCAAATCACTCTATGAAGGCGAGATCGATCGTGGGCAGTTTGCTATCCATAACTCACAGGGTGGAATCGTCCATGAGAGCATCGCAGCCATGGCACGCTACCGTTTCGAGATTGTAGAAGAGTTTGCCATCAAGATCAGGCACTGCCTGATGATTTCTCCGCAGTCGAGCCTCGAGGAGATCGAGTCGATCATGGCTCATCCGCAGGTCTTTAGACAGTGCAGGACGAACCTCGAGAAGAAATACTCTAAACTGAACCTGGTGAGCGGTGAGGGCGAGTTGATCGATCATGCGAAGGTCGCTGAGCTGATTGCGTCAGGAGAGATCTCTTCTCGAACCGCCACTATGGGTAGTATCTCTCTGGCGGCGCTGCATGGTCTGAGAATTATCGAAGAGGACCTTCAGGATCTGCACGACAACTATACGAGCTTTCTCTGGGTGCAGCGTCCCTCGGCATAGTTCAGCGATACTCGCAGAAGATTTCTTCCAACGATATCATCACTAATGAGATCGCATATGGTGCTTGTCCGCCACGGCGGGACAAACCGACCAGGCTTACGCGTGTGGCTCTTTGTCCCGACTCTCTACCACCACAGAGTCAATCGCTGCACCGGTCAAAAGCACTGCTCCCACAATCCAAAACCAGAGTAACAGGATCATCACACCGCCCAACGGACCGTACATTTGATGATATGTGCCCAGCTTGCTGACGTAGAGACGAAAGACCCAAGTGGCCAGAAGAAATACAGGTGTCGCAAAAATGGCTCCAGGAGTAACGAACGGATGATTTCGTGGTCCTGACGGACCTATATGAAGCAGCAAGGAGAAGCTGATCAGGACAACGACCGACATTAAGAGCCACTGCAAGACAGATGCGACTGCCCATGAACGGCTGATAGAAAATTCGAAGATCGGCCAGATGAAAAAGACGAACAACGAAAAAATCAGCACCGATGACACAGAAAGCATGACGATGAAAGCGGCGTAACGCAGTCGCCAAAACGTGCGCTGCTCCGGATGAGCATAAATCTGATCCATGGTTTTGCATATGGTGGCAAAGACACTGGAGGCAGTCCAGAGTGCGAAGACCAGACTGAGAGAGATGAGCGTAGCCGACAGACCATCGCTTAGCCGGATGATCTGTGACTCGACAATTTCGTAGGCGGAGCCGGGCATCAACCTGCTGATTGCCTCTTCGAAAAGCTTGATGGCAGCCGACTGCTCCGCGGTTTTCAAAGCAATCTCCTGTCCAACATATCCGAGCAGATGAGTGAACAGAGTAAGGACGACAGTCAAGAGAGGAACCATCGCCAGCATTGAATAGAAGGCAATAGCTGCGGCCTTGGTGGCAATGTCGTGTTGTACAAATTTGTTGAACGTGCCGATGACGAGCTGTTTCGGACTGAGATTGCCGAGGTCAGGCACTGCTAAAAGTTTCGGTTCGTCTGAGTGCTTTGCCAAAGCATTCTCTCCGGATTGTGCACTGAATCAAGCTCTATATGCTGCAAGCCTATCCCGATCATTCAAAAATTGGTAGAAGGCCGGTGCAAGATCTAACCAAGATTAATTGGGGAGTGACGACCCCGGACTGAGTGGGCTGTGAAAGCTGAAAATCATCCAAATCCCTAGAACAAAGGTTATAGGACTGATTGGCGGCTAACATTCAAGGGTTAACTAATAGCATGAGATAGAATGGCCAAATACTATTTGCCTCGAGCGTACCCTCATGAACGATCGAAACCCCGGTGTCAATCGTGAGCTCAATCACCCTCTTGTCGGAATGACGATAGGGCGGTACGAAATTGTCGATGCAATTGGAATGGGTGCGGTCGGGACGGTTTTGAAAGCGCATGTCGTGGATACCGGCCAGGTAGTAGCAGTGAAGCTTCTGCCCAATGATACCGACTCTACGTCGGCCAAGCGACTGGAGACCGAAGCGCGAATTCTCTCCGAGCTCGATCATCCGAACATAGTGAAGACCATCGATTTTTGCATTGCACCTGCAGGCTTTCAGATGATGATCATCGAATACGTCGACGGCAAAAACCTCAAGGAAGTAATCGAAAAGCACGTCGTGCTGCCAGTCATTCGCGCTCTCGGAATCTTCATCCAGATCGCCGATGGTATGCAATTTGCTCACAGCAAAGCTGTTCTGCACCGGGATTTAAAACCTCACAACGTCATGTTGACGACGGACCCCTCAGATTGCGTCAAGATTCTTGATTTCGGAATAGCTAAGCTGACGGCGGAGAACCAGAATCTAACGAGACCAGGCGAGGTGCTCGGCAGTCCAATCTATATGAGTCCGGAGCAAGGCAGAGGGTTGAAGCTCGATGAGAGGAGCGACATATACTCATTGGGCGTGCTCATGTATCAAGTTTTGACCGGCAACTTTCCCCATAAGGGAACTTCGGCTGCCGAGACGATGGCGTTGAAATGTAGTGAACCTCCCCCTCGATTCAAAGAAGTGGCACCAGGATTGGTATTTCCTGATAGTTTAGAATGCCTGGTGCTCAGATGCCTTGAGCCGAATCGAGAGAATCGGATCAGCTCGATGAGAGCGGTCAAAACACAGCTTGAAGAGATACTTCTCGGGCTCAAGGACAGCAGCAAGCCGCGCGCACTGGATGAAGCGGGAAAGAGTTATGCGGCCAGTCATTCGACCAATCGACAGTCAATCAACGGTTTCATCAGCCCGAAGGTGCGCGACGCCGCGGAGAACTCGACCGAGAAAGACGATTTCCGCAAGAGCCGGAGAGACTCAGAAGAGCATCGCAAGCGCATCGCGGTTCGCAATGCCGTCATTCTTCTGGTATTAATGATAGTATCGGTGGGAGGTATAGTTGCGGCAGTCTCTTTCTTGACGAAGAGCAACCCGCAGCAGAAGAATCCGCCTCCTCCCCGCAGCAACACGGTAGAGACTAAGCAGCTTCCTTCATCGCATCCATTGCCACTTCCGGTCGAGAGCGATGAGCCGCCCGAAGGTGGAATGTCGCCTCTCCAGCAATCAAAAGGACGACATAGACCGTCTTTGAGAATTGAAGGAGAGAAACCTGTCACCGCTAGCGATACCACTGAGGATGAAGGTTCGAGTGCCGCTAGTGACGAAGCGGACGGTCTCATGCTCAAGAAGACGCACGGAGAACAGCGCGAGAAGGCTCAGGAATCGCAGATCCGCGATGGAGTGCAGGCGAGCCGTGGTATCGAGCAGAAGCAAGAATCACCGGTAACGAAAGCAGCGGCCGAGCCGAGTCCACCCGATGTGCAGGTCTTGACCATCGAAGTCAAGCCGGAGAAAAAGCAGCCTGCCACCACTAAGTCTCGCAAGTCACCGGCTCGCCAACAAAAGGCGAAGAAGAAGGCGTCGGAGTCAAAGCCGCAAGAGCCCCGGCGCAGACGGGCGTACTCGACCTGGCAGTATTACAATGAACGTTGATGTCGATTACAAAAACCTGGCGGAGGGCATGGTATCAGGTACGAAATCATTAGAGCGTCGCGGAAAAAACGAATTTATGAATAACCCGAGAGCTATTCGAGGTCGCATAGGGCGAGTATCTGGGTTTCACCGAAGAGACCAGGCGACTGTCCTTTGCCGCGCGTCAGCATCGCCAAATAGAACGAACGTTGCTGTTCTCGTTCTCTTGCTTACGCTGCTGTTCGCGTTCTCCTTTTGTCGTTCTGCCCTGGCCGCAGATCCCTACCAAACTGCGGTAGCTCTATATGGACAAGGAAAATTCGGACCGGCGCTCAAGGCGTTTCAAGCCGCGGAGGCAGCAGGAATCCAGCCGGCAAATGCCGCCTATTATGAGGGACTGTGCTTTCATCAGTTGAAGAATATGAAAGAGGCGCGACAGGCATATATGAATGTGCTGAACAAATATCCGAGTTCGAAAGTAGCGCAGCAGGCTCTTAAGACCCTGATGCAGATGGATCCGTCGCTCGCCGCAATCATTACTTCCAAGGCGAAAGCGCTCTCTGTGAGCCCTTCGCAGAGGGAGATGAGTGGTCTTCCAGAGAATGCCTCGTTCCACTTTCAGAAAGCTCCTCGGGGCGGACATATGATTGTTGATGTGTATTTCAATGGAAAGCCTACAAAGGCGATGTTCGACACCGGCGCCGGTCGCACGACCTGCAAACAAACTCTTCTCGATCAATTGGGCGTTCAGCCCAGGTTTACTGGACAGTCAGCAAGAATGACAGGTGTCGGTGGAGAGGTGCAGGTGAAAGTCGGCGAAATCACGGTTCAGCTCGGCAACCTGGCGCGTAAGCTGCTTGTGATGGTCGACACCAGTTCGAAATCTTCAGCCGACGAAGTTTTGACACTGCCTCTTATCGGACAGGATTTTCTAGATGGTTTTTCGTGCGAGATCGACAATGCAAATGGTGTGGTCGCTTTATCGAAGGCGGCCAGAGCACCGATCGCAAAAGGTCAGAGTACTAGATTGAGCGACAACGAAGTTGCCTTCTATCGGGACGGAAGTCATATCATAGTCAAACCCAAAATCAACGGTCGAGAATGCGAGATGATTCTTGATACCGGTGCTGGAGTGGTGGCATTTGCCGATCGACATCTGGCGATGTGCGGATTGAACCGACCGACTTCTGCGTATGGCGGTACATCCGGTGGTGTCGGCGGTACAAAAGAGGGATACCACTTTACCATCGATACGATTCAGCTCGGACCGGTGACGAAGAGAAACGTATCTGCCACCGTGATGTTGCATGCTGATTTCCCGAAGCCACTCTTGGGACAACCGTTCCTTAGTGACTTGAAGTACGAGATCGATTCATCGCGAAATGTTCTGCGATTCAAGAATGATCATATAAGATGAAGCCGGTAGAACGGTTTGACTCGTCGCGTGAATGGCTGATGGAAGGGCTGCCGTAAACAAATCGGCCAAGTGGTGGCATGTGCGAACCGAAGGATCAACGGAGAGAGTGATAGAAGTGACGAGCAACTATCTCTCAAACATCATCTCGTAAAACTGTTGCATTTGAGTGGATGATATTGCTTTTCCCAGTAGAGAGGTCTCGAGGGCTCGGGGCAAATGTATGGATAGAAATTGAAGTAGACTGATATGAAAATACATATTGATTAAAGATGAAAACATTCTTCTACAACATCATATCCTTGATCCTTATAGCGAACGTTCTTCCTTCATGCACGCGCGCAGCTCCCGCCTGGCAAGCTGAATTCGAGAAAGGACAAGCGGCACTCTCATCCAACGACTATGCCAATGCGATCCGGCACATCGAGTCGAGCATCGAAAAGGCAGAGAAAGAGGGCGTTGCGAAAAAGGACCTGACTGCTGAGTTTGCGTGCCTGTCTAAATGCTATCTAGCCATTGGCAATAAGGAAAAAGCGAGACAATTGACCGATCAGTCGATTGCACAACCAGGGCTGGATAAAGACAGTATCAAGCTGATACCACTACTCAACGCAAGCTACGATCTCGCCTATCGCGAGAAGAATTTCGACATGGCCAGTCAGGCTGCCCAACGTTCGCTCGAGATTCAGAAGAAGGCCAAGAGCCCCAACGATAGCCAATTGATCGAAACCTACAACCAACTGATAGCGGCTCTTTGCGTTGGCGGAAAATGTTCTGATATTGCACCACTTTTGCAAGAGCAACTCGAAGTTAGACGAAGGAGTTTGGGCGCAGATCACCCTCATGTGGCAGTTTCACTCTCCTTGTTGGGGGAGAACGCAGAGAAGAAAAGAGATTATGAGAAGGCGTTAAAGTATTACGAAGATGCGCTTGCAATCAGGAAGAAAACAGATCCGAGTTTGATTGCTCAGAGCGAGAAAAATGTTCTGCGGGTACATCAGAAGACCATCGATGGAGAGCGATAACTCAATGCCCGACCCGGTTTTGCTGCTAAAATTAACTTTCTCAAATATTTCACTTGACCGCTTCGGTGAAACTGACATATTATTAAATCCTGCTAAGCTTCGAACTGGTCGGTAAATAGTTGAACTTTTATAGTTGCAACTTCCCGCTCCGACGATTATTTTTGGCGAATACTTGTGGCTAACGCCAAGCCTAACCCAGAGGTTTTGATATGTCTCATAGATCCAGAAACGGAGCTGTGCTCGGGCTTGTTGTCGTGTCTTGTCTCATCCTTGTCATTTTGGGCGTGGGACTGTTCCTTTTGATCATGCAATTGGGCGGCGGACAAGAACTTCAACACGCGACAGACGCAGGCAACTTGAACGTCGCCAAGAAAGCGTTGCGGCAACCTGGAATATCGTTGCTATTAGGTGACGAAGCAGATCAGTTCGGTGATCTGGATGATACTGAAACCAATGAAGTAAATCTTCAGACCTATAATCGGCTCGTCGCGCAAGCGTTCCTGGTCAAAAGCAACTCGCAAGTGTTGGGCACCAATCAGGCGAACATTCACTCTCAACAGTTGATTTCGGTCGTCGAGGGAATCGCCGGTCGCTTGAATAACGAGCTATCCCAAGCAAACAATTTCGACCAGCATTTCCACAACGTCGCTCAGAACCATGCTATGCGTATGTTTCATGCTGTCGCCAATCCGGTCGTTCATCTTACCAACGCTCACGATACCTCGTGCATGGCGCGAGGCCGAGCGACTAACGTCTCTCTCTCCAATTTGCAGATTCTTCCTGGTGGAACTCCAGTTGATGGGGTCAGTGTTCTCGGTCCGGATGGACGAAGCTACCTGGTCGGTTACCAGCAAGTAGCAGAGTCGGGAGGAAAGACACTATGGGGAGTACCGCTTCGCCCGGGCGAGCCACCTCACCTTGTCTCAAATACGACGTTCAACGATGGTGGCAACCGAGGACCTATTCCGGCATTTGTGCCACCAAATGCATTCAGATCTGGTGGCAAAGCGAAAGATAATTTCGCCAGTCGTACCGATGTCAATCTCCAGTCGAATGCCATCGTCGGATCGCTGCAGGCTCAGTTCAACGCGCAAATTCCACGAGGTGTAATTCTCGTAGATAACACTGGTAAGCTCGATGGCATCAAGCATCTAGGTGGCTTTGATATTTGGCAGGACAAATTGATGTCACCAAACTACGTCGAAGTACTGGGGGGTAACGCAGGCACCGGCCTGATCGCCGATCATTCTGCGGGCGACTCACCAACGTTATCTGATGTGAAAGATTATGTGGACAATAACTACAATCAGCTCATAAATGGCGATACAGGTGCCCAAAACGCTTTGACCGGGATGCTCAACAACGCCGGTGTCGACAGTTTCGGCAGCTTCCCGCCCAATCCTGCGGGTAACGCAGCTAATTCGGACTTCATCAATTTTATTCACAACAGCTCGGTGAAACAGTGTACCAACGGTTCACAGGAGCACGCCGCTCACCCGCCTACAACCATGGCGTCAAACGGTGGACAACCTTGTAACCTCGAGAAATTCATCGAAATATACGACGAGCCTCAGGGCAACAATAATGGTACCCAACAAGTTCCTAACTTGATGGCAGTCGAGAAGTTTCACATCGATCTCTGCTCTCAGAGAGCCGGCGGTGATGAGTGTGCGAACATAAACGCTCCACCGGAGCGAACCGGTTTGAAAAAG
>CAYTDR010000333.1:0-2218 GCA_964436185.1 uncultured Candidatus Obscuribacterales bacterium
CATTAAAGGAATACCCATGGAAGACATGGGGAGGTCGATGACGTTTCTGTTCTCATCCGGGAGCCTGTATGGCATCGCCTTGATTTCGTGGCAGAGCGCCTCCTTATACATGTCGGTTCCGAATAGACGGAAGTACTCATCTGCAATTGTGTATGTGATGGAGTTGGCTACGTCGATACCATAGTTCATGACCAGGTAAGTGCCAGGTAGTAAGAAGATCGCTACGATCGAACGAAGAATCCCTTCGAAGGGATTGTGTTGACCGAGTACTGGGTTGCCAGCGGCCATAATCGCTCTTGTTTGAGTCAAGATGGCTCCAGGCAATAGGAATAGAATACCCATCGGGACGAAGATGTTGTCTCGAATTTGGTTCCATTTATTGCCTTGCTCGACAGTAAAGTTGCTCATCATGCTGGCGGTGTATTGGATAGCACTTTCCGCCTGGTTGTGTCCGATTTCAGCTGCTGTGTTCGCTGCTGATGTTCCCTGTCCCTGGGCAGCACCTTGTGCGCCTTGCTGTTGAGAAAGATTCTTGGATGCCGCTGCTTGAGCCATACTAACGGTAGCGGCAGTGGCCGCCATTTGACCGGAGGCATCATTGATGGTGCCAACAGTGTCCAATCCGTAGTTTTTTGCAAACTGCTGAATCGTATTTGCCATGCTGGCATCGAGCTTCGGGTTGACCTTCAGCTTGGAGTTATTGAATTTGCCATCGTGGAACATGTTGTCTGCATTACTAAATCGACTAGTGCGTGTTCCGCCGCCGCACGGTGTTCCGGGAGATTCTCCCTTAGCTCCGTTGCCGCACTTCTTGTCGGCGCAATAGCTGGCGAATGCGCCTGTCTCACCGCCCTGGTTGGCGACGGACTGACCGACCTGTTCCGCAGGGAAAAGAGCTTGCCGGCGCATCTCTCTTGCTTGCGATTCTTGCGTGAATGAAACCATGAAGACAAACATTAGCAACAAGAATAAAGTGCTACTGAATAGCACCTTTCCGCTGAATCTGGGTGGTATCTTAAACAGTTTTCTCATCATGATCTTTGTCTCTTCTCTCTCATTCTCTGGCAGCGCTAACGAAACCTCTTTCCAGTGCGTCTATCCTTTCTCCTTGGACGCCTCGCCTACAGCTTGTTCAGCCTTTTGCATTACTTGCGAGACCATTTCTCCCGGTTTGAAATCGAATGGGTTGAACGGCACATATGTAAGGATCACTAAGAATGCTATGAACATCAGAAGCTCCCACTCCGAGTAAGGCACCACATTGGCCCAGGCCAAACGTGTCTGAATACAGAGCAGAACCACATTCCACCAAAATTTCCACAAGCACAGGTTGACCAGACCGTCCATCCAGGTAGTGAACACGCGGGTGAAGAGCGATCCTATCCCGGCAGGCCAGGCATAGAATGCGGCGGCAATTGGACCCATACAGAACAGATAACAAGCCATGGTTATCTGGAAGGCACAGAGCATGACCAGTCCGTATGCCGCTGATTCGGCCATGGAGTTGGCGAGAGCTTGTAGCATCTTGGTAGCAGCACCCTGACTTTCCACACCAGAGAGTAACTCTGACTTCTGGCCAAGCTTGCCCAATCCCCCTGCAAACTGGGTCGGCGGAAGGATTGAATTGCTTCTGTTTTCGTCCGGTGCTCTAAATACCTGTTCATCAGCCCATAGGAAGATAATGGCTGGATCTACCTCTTTGCCCACTTCATAGGACATAGAATTGCCCACATCTATTGTGTAGCTGACTATGAGTTGACTTGCGGGAATGAGGAAAATAGCGATGATTGAGCGAAGAATGCCGACGAAAGGCGATATCGCATCTTCGTCATTGTCGTTGTTGAGAACTCCGAACGAGACGAGACCTTTCATCTGCGTCATGACTGCGCCAGGCAACAAAAGCAATAACGCCATAGGCAGGTAGCAGCCTTTGTACATCTGCATGACCATCCAGACAGCGTTCTGGTGAATCTTTACTGGCTGCAGCGAGGCGCATGGTACGCCCGATGCTTCGTTAGCGACGTTGATCAATGGCTCCATCTGTAGTGTCAGCATGGCATACCAGGTCGGGTCGAATGCGTCAGCCATCGCGTCAGCAGCACCCTGTGTCAAACCTTCCTGTTGAGCACCGGCATTCTGCCGTGCTTGATCAGGACTGCTCATCGCTTGTCCGGTGGCGGCTCCCAGGTAGGCAGCCTGTTCCATCATTACTTCTGCT
>CAYTDR010000333.1:2228-7871 GCA_964436185.1 uncultured Candidatus Obscuribacterales bacterium
TGGGACCGTCCGTCGTTTCCGTTTTTGCCATTTCATTGTAGAAATGCTGGATCTGCGGGTTCGGAAACTGATGTTGGTGCATTATTTTAGGGAACGGTTTAAAGATTCCCTTTGGCGCAATTGGGTTATCCAATGGACCGGGCTGTAAATGCCAATAATGAATTGGACCATTCCTTGTCTGCTGGCAGCACTCTTGCTTCGGCTGCGGTCTCTGCTGAAGCTGATTTTGACTGTTGCTGCCGTCGGGCGTCACGTTGTTGCCGTACTGACCATCTGACGTCCCCGGCTGTTTGGTCTCACCATAGTTGGAGTACCACTGCTTAAACTCCATGTTCGCCTTCTCTGACTTCTGCAGATCCTTCTTGGCGTCCTCCTGAGTGGAGTAGCCGTAAGGCGGTCCGACTTGAAAGAGGTAGCGGGCTTGATGCTCTTGCATGAAGTTGCCGCGAGGCGTCGATCTTGTCGCATGGGCTGGCTGTGAGGCGGCGAATGCGGAACCGATGATAAGTAGTAAGGTTACGAGTGTTTTTATGCGCATACAAAAAGCCCTTGAGTCGGACCGTCGTCCGACTCTGTGCTCTGACGAGCTCCAGTAATAGTAAAAAGGGTCTTGGTCTGGAATAAGGGGCGGGCTGGAGGGAGAGCCAAGACCCTGTCTGATGGCGACAGGACATTTATACCGCATGAGTTGTGAACTTTTGGTACCCACCTGACATCCCTGAATTGACCGCAGCAGTGCGCCGCCCTCTAGTTTTTATGCCACGTTGAAGACTGACAACAACTATATCTTTACAATCTGGTTGTCTAGATATCTCTTATCGAGGAAGAAGCAGCTTTCCTGGAGCAGCCCAAACCCAAGATCTCATCAAGGTCTTCTCCAAGATCTTTATAAACAAATGAGCTGTAGAACAGGTCTTAGAATGTAATGAGAAATGCTTGCTCAGCGATTTCCGCTCGGCTAGCCGCCAATCTGCTTGCCAGTGCTCAACAGTCTGATTTTGTAGACGAGTGTAGAGTTGGGTGGAATCTTGCCTTGCAGGCCGTTTTTGCCGTATGCGAGTTGAGGTGGCACGATTATCTTCCTGGTTCCGCCAACTTTCATGTTGGAGATCCCTTCCTCAAGCCCAATAATCACTTCGTTATGGCCAAACCGAAACTGGAATGGAACATGTTTGTCCAGAGAGCTGTCGAATTTTGTGCCGTTCTCGAGCCAACCGGTGTAATGAAGCATGGTCATTCCGCCAGACTCCGGAATGTTACCCCAGCCTTCTTCAAGATCGACATATCTCAGACCGCTGGGAAAGGCAATCATTTTCGGCTTGCCGGCTTCGTTTTGGTTTTCGTTGGGATTGGGGCGCTCAGCCAGAGATTTGAAATAGTTGTGTTTTATCTCGTGATTAAGTGCGTCGAACTTCTCGGAGGTGGGAATTGATTTTGACGATGGAAGGAAACCATAGTCCCCTCCGACTTTTGTCAGTTGCGAGGACTGAGAGCTTTGAGAAGACAGCGTGCTGCCTTTCTTGCCTGCAGTTTCGTCCTTGGAGGATGAGCACCCGTACAGTCCGCTGATGAACACCCCGGCGATTATCGGATACACGACATATTTTGCAGATTGCCACACTGTCATGATTGTTTCTCCTCCAAGGGTGAGCCACCCAATTTCATTTTATTGAAAGTTTGAAAAAATTTCCCGGTACTAAATTGCGCTGACAACTGGCGACGAATTGAAAGTTTAAGTCAGGCAGACAGCAATTACTTTTAAGAGAACCACAAGCAGTCTGACTCGTCAAGCGATCAAAAACACCAGCGGCGGCAAATGTGCGACAATCATAGGTCGAAATTGTTGGTAGATCGAAATGACATCAGAAAACGATCGATTCGAAATGGCGTGGTTTACTTCCTTCTCGAGCCAGAACTTGGCCGAGCGTTTTAAGGAAATAAAAACCTACGCTTACCTGGCCTTCGACCAGTTGGATGAGGATCGCAGCGGCTTCGTCACTGACGAGGAGCTGCAGACCGCGATGAGTTCTCAGCAGGTCAACGACCGCGAAAAGTCGTTTATAACCTTCCTTCTCAACAACCGCGAAGCGATTTCGGACTCATTCGACGAAGGCCCGATGCAGGATCCCGAAGGTATCTCGCGCCAGGATCTGGAGCAATATTTCAACATGATTGTCCATCTGCTCGAAGGCTAGAGCGCCGGGGCAGCTGATTTCGATCGTCTAAATTTAAACATTAATGCGCAGCGGTTCGGCAGTCGGTGTGATGCCTTTGTGCCAGGAACCGGAGTTTGAGCACTGTTTGAAGCCATGCTCGGAAAAAATCGCAGACCATTCTTCGGACTGCGGATAAAGATCAACTTCAATACTGTAGTAGAGCATTCGAGGCGCGAAGGCAATTACGGTGTTGAGAAGTTGGTGACTTACCGGCATTTGATCTGGTGCCGCTAAAAAACGTCTTAGTGCCAAAATTGAGTCGGTCTTGCTTCGAGCGGCTGCCAGACCGATGATCTGACCGTCCTGCTCTGCCACCACTATGATACCGTTGCGACCAAAGTAGTTACTTTCGATATTTCGCAAGTCGGAGTCGCCAGATGACAGATCAAACTCGAGTCCCTTCTCTTTGTCGCGTGACTCGACAAATGCTCTGATGGCCGGCTCGTCCTGTCTATTCGCTATCCTGATCTGCACTGGTTGCCTCCAGTATCTTCTACTAGATCTTTGACAGTCGAACGCAAAATTCTTTCTTGACCTCAGGCTCCTCTCCGAATACATACATCGAAGAAAGTTTCAGCAGTTCGGCTATGCTGATGAGCATGTAATGCCTCTTTTAGATGCTTGAGCAAGAGCCGCGTTCCCTCCATCAGTTTATTGGTGCCCCTCTCTTGGGGATCGAACCTTCATGGCGTCTCCTTGCGGCTCACCATATTTAGTGGCATGGAGACGTTCACTTGACCTGTGTGTTCGAATTTCTGTGTGGGTAATCGCGGCTCACTAAGCTTTCAGAAAAGCTGACGGAGAAAACAAACTCTCCGTCAGCTTTCGATTTTCTTACTGCACCAGGAAGTTGACCAGGAGCAATGCCACGATGTTCAGAATCTTGATCATCGGGTTGATTGCCGGTCCGGCCGTATCTTTGTACGGATCTCCGACGGTATCGCCGGTGACGGCAGCTTTGTGAGCATCAGAGCCCTTGCCACCATGGTGTCCGTCTTCGATGTACTTCTTAGCGTTATCCCATGCGCCGCCACCGGAGGTCATCGAGATGGCGATGAAGATACCGGTGATGATGCTGCCTACGAGCACGCCGCCCAGGATTTTTGCGGCTGCGTATTCGCCAGGCATGACGCGTGACAACCAGAAGTATCCCAAGGCTGCGATTACGATTGGAGTGAGAACGGGCAGGAGTGCCGGCACCACCATCTGCTTGAGAGCTGAGGAGGTGACGATGTCTACGCATCTTGCGTAGTCAGGTCTGCCTGTTCCTTCCATGATTCCAGGAATGGTTTTGAACTGACGTCGTACTTCTTCGACTACCAGACCGCCTGCTTTGCCGACCGCTTCCATCGCCATAGAGGAGAAGAGGAACGGAATCAGACCGCCCAGGAACAATCCCGAGAGGACAAACGGATTGGAAAGGTCGAAGGAGATAACTGATGTCGATTCCGGATGAAGCTTCTGAATGGCCATCTGCAACTCCTGAGTGTAGGAGCTGAAGAGAACGATCGCAGCCAATCCGGCGGAACCGATAGCATAACCTTTGGTGACAGCCTTGGTGGTGTTGCCTACGGCGTCCAGTGGGTCGGTGACATCACGGACGGATTTGGGCAACTCTGCCATTTCGGCGATACCGCCGGCGTTATCTGTAATTGGTCCATAAGAGTCGATTGCCACGATGATACCAGCCATGCTGAGCATGGACATGGCAGCCAACGCAACACCGAACACTCCGCACAACATGAAGGAGGACAGGATTCCAGCAATGATCACGACTACCGGCCAGGCGGTCGCTTCCATCGATATAGCCAGTCCAGCGATAATGTTGGTCGCGTGTCCTGTCTCTGATGCCTTAGCGATGTGCTGTACCGGTCTGTAGAACGTTGAGGTGTAGTACTCAGTGATAAACACGAGCAGTCCGGTAACGGCCAAACCGACCACTGAGGCAGCGAAGAATTTCCATGTCGGGACATCGACGCCGGCGATCTGAAGACCGACCATCATCTGGTTTGTCGCGAAGTAGAAGCCGACTCCAGCAAGAACGCCAGCAACGATGAGACCCTTATAGAGGGCTCCCATGATGTTTTGATCTTTGCCTAATTTAACGAAGAACGCTCCAACGATAGAGGTGACGATTGAGATGCCACCAAGTACGAGCGGAAAAATAATTACATTGGGTGCCGTGCCGTTCGTGATCTGTGTATGGAAGACCTCATGGGCAAGAAGCATGGTAGCAATGGCGGTGACCGCATAGGTCTCGAACAAGTCTGCTGCCATGCCGGCGCAGTCGCCGACATTGTCTCCAACGTTATCGGCGATAACGGCTGGGTTTCGTGGATCGTCTTCAGGGATTCCTGCTTCTACTTTACCGACAAGGTCGGCACCGACGTCGGCGGCTTTTGTATAGATGCCACCACCAAGTCTGGCGAAGACCGAGATCAAACTGGCTCCGAATCCTAATCCGACCAGAGCGTGTACATCATGGAAGGCCATGTAGAATCCGGTAACACCGATAAGTCCCAGTCCGACTACGAGCAGACCGGTAACCGAGCCGCCTTTGAATGCGACATCAAGCGCTTTTTCGATACCGCTTCGAGCGGCTTCTGCTGTTCTAACGTTGGCACGAACAGAGACGAACATGCCGGCAAAACCTGCGGCTGCGCTGAGAAGTGCGCCGACTACGAACCCGGCTGCCGTGATAGGGCCTAGTGCAGCTGCTATTACGACCGCCAACGCGATACCGACAGAAAGAACCGTCGTATACTGTCGGTTCATGTAAGCACTCGCGCCTTCCTGAATGGCTGCGGCGATTTTTTTCATCGCCTCGTTGCCGTCAGGCATTCTCAAAACACTCATCCCGGCGAATACGCCGTACAGGACTGCTAAAACCCCGCCTCCCAAACATGCAAATAACATCGTCTGCTCGTCCATTGTCTAAGTAACTCCCTATCCAAAGACGCCGTTAGAAGCAGGAAACCTCCAACCTTCACGGCGGCATTCTTATGCATCCGTCCCGGCAATGGGCTCAGAGCTGGATGAAAGGGGAATTTACCATTCCCACTTCAGTCCGGCCATCTTTTGCACGTTGCAAAGCGGTCACCGAAGAATGCAGCAGTTAATTTATCAGGAAGAAACCTCACATTCTCAAAGTGAATTTAATTTACGCCTCACCAGTGGTGGCAATCGGGATGTCAAGCAGGAGCTTGGAACACTCGGAACATACCGATAACCAGTACGTCGATGCTAGAATTGCACGCGAAAGAAAGTTAAGGGACCTTCATGTATAGATGTGTGCCTGTTAAAAAAATTATCGCGCGGATTGGTTGCCTCTTACTTTTACTACCGTTAATCATCAGCCTTTCCCAACCAATCGTTTCGGCTCAATCGAATGTTGGGACTAACTATGTAGTGTCGGCCGATCAAGACT
>CAYTDR010000334.1:0-7856 GCA_964436185.1 uncultured Candidatus Obscuribacterales bacterium
CGAGGTAAGCAAGGACGGCGTTCTTCCCGCAGATGGTGGCAGGTTCCTGGTCGCTACGAGCTTCAGGCGTAGAGTCCCCGCGAGACGAACGTTCGAATTCGACGTCGGCTCTTCCTCCTCGAGCGCCATCGGATCTAGTATCAGATCCTCGCTCGGTTCGAAATTGTCTCTGCCGCTGTTCCTGGCCGCCTCGGTTATTGCCGAGTTCTCTGAGTTTCGCTTTATTTCGTTTTGGCAGCTTGACCACCTCTTCTTTCATGCTGACCTAATTATAGAGAAATTCTAGACAAAGGCGAATGCTCTAAGTTGCTCCCGGCTGGCTACAATGCGCCACGGGCGTGGTTCCCCTGCTCACACAAATTTGCTGCGAAAACTGAGATTCTCGAAAATGTCTCTCTTTCTGCCTTTGAATGGGCAAAGTACGATTTACAGTCTGCTCAAACCATGGTTATCTCAGGGAATGGTAGCACTAGTGGTCATTATTACAATCGCATGTTAATCGACATCGTCTTCTTCGGTCTACCTATAGTTTTGTCAGCATGCCTGGCCGCTCATGCCTATCGAGATCAGGAACCACGGTACTGGCTGCCGGCATTTTCGTTCTTCGCATATTGTGTCTTTTACATCACGGGCGGAAGAGATGTCATCCTGTACCTGATTGTTGCATTGCTTATGGGCGGTGGAATGCTCAATAGTGGTGCAGGGGGAGCACTCTGAGTTGAGGTTTGGGTTTGTCAGGCGGGCAATGAAGCCGCTTGTTTGTGCCCACATGCAGCATTTGCACACTTACGCACGTGGGATGTGCGTCTGAGTCTGAGATGCTTCGGAATTCTCAGAGCTCGAATTCCGCAATCTCTCCTTCCTGTCCAAAATGGAAGCGGCGAGTACGTGCAGAGGCGTATCCTTATACGGAGTGCGAATCGCTCCGATTTAGGCTTTACCGGAGCGACGCTATTGTGTGCGTGCTTTCTTGACTTTCTCAGGCTGGGGCTCGTTTTCTGCATGTCTGTTCTGCTGAGCTTCCGCAAGCGAACGTAGCTTGATGCCATGCTTCTTCAGCCAGCGAGAAATAGTGTTTGGGTCACACCACCTGTTTTCTTGCTCCCGATAAATCTTGGCTATTTCAACAGTGCTCAGCTTGTCTTTGACGTATTTCTCGACCAGCCAATCTTTGTCCTGATACAGGGTCTTGTGTCTGAGTGTCTTGCCCACGAGCTTTGATCCCCCTCCTGGCTTGCTTTGTGAGAAATCCTAGCGAAACTTCCTTGGGACGACTCACCTCTTACTACATACTCTAATTGTTGTGCCGCTTATTGACAACCCATTCGTTGTAGAAAATTCACCTTGTCATTGGGATTATTACGACTCCGATCCCGGGCACGATTGAGGTTGGGAAGGTTTATCCTGTTAATAGACAATTCTCCCCGCAGCTCACATCTTGGAAAGTGAGACATCGGAAAGACGAGTTCGAGATCCAGGCAATCACGAGTTAGGTAGGTTTCCTTAATGGTCGAAAAAGTAGATCGCTCCGGTAGTTCCTATGCGTTGCCACAGGTCGACAAAGTCCTCCGGCACCAAGCTCTCGATCAGTACCGAGAATCGATGAGGAAAGGTTTGCTCACTAACCTTATAAGAGAAGAGCTGGACAAAAGAAGATCTGAAATAAAGGAAGGTGCTACCACTAATGGTGTTGACTCGGTTGAGTCAATCGCGTTGGCGGTTTTGGAAACTCTTGAAGAGCTGAAAAGTTCTGGTGTCAGAAGAGTGATCAATGGAACTGGTGTCATACTCAATACCAACCTCGGTCGAGCACCGCTACCGCAGTCAATTCTGCACCACTTAGAAAGAGTAGGAACAGGTTACACCAGCCTGGAGATAGACGTTCGCTCAGGAAAAAGAGGCGAGCGTACAGTCTTGTGTCAAAGACTTCTTTCGCTTCTCACTGGTTGCCAGGCCGGTCTCGTGGTCAACAACAATGCTTCTGCTGTGTTGCTGGGTGTTTCCGCGCTAGCCCGGGGAAAAGAAGTCATTGTCTCGAGAGGAGAGTTGATCGAGATTGGTGGCAGTTTTCGATTGCCTGATGTAATCACTTCCGCCGGTGCAATTCTTCGAGAGGTAGGGACGACTAATCGAACTCGCATCAGCGATTACAGAGAGGCAATCAATGAAAACACGGGTCTGATCTTGCGCTGCCACCGGTCCAACTTTGCGATAACCGGTTTCACGGAGGAGGCTTCGCTTCAAGATCTCGTCAAGCTATCCAGAGACAGCAAAATTCCGCTTGTTGAGGACCTTGGCAGCGGTGCATTGGTAGACCTGTCGCGCTTCGGGCTCAAGTATGAACCGACCGTCGACGAGTCCGTGGCACTGGGAGTGGGGCTCGTCATGTTCTCTGGTGATAAGCTCCTCGGTGGAACCCAAGCAGGCATCATAGTTGGCGAAAAGAGTCTCGTCGGTAAACTGAGAAAGAATGCGATGTACAGAGCACTACGTGCAGACAAACTGATCATTGCTCTGATTGAGAGTGTTCTTCAGCTTTACTTAGCAGCTAATCCGGAGAAGTTTGTGCCGGCATTGGCACTCGCCTCACTAAAACCAGCAGAAATCGAAGACCGAGTCAGAGCGTTCATGGAGCGTTGCGTGGCGAAAGTCGCTGATAAACTCAAGGTGTCTATGCGTCCGACGGAGTCGACACTTGGTGGTGGAAGCCTGCCGGGTCAGACGCAAGACAGTTTCGCTCTAGCGCTCACGCTCCCCTCAATGCCGAGCGACCAATTAGCTACCAGGCTCAGAGCCGCAGATCCGCCGGTTATATCGATTGTTCAGAACAACGAGGTTCTAATCGATTTCAGAACGATATTGTTGGAAGATGAATCGGTCCTGCTCAAAATCCTTGAAACAATAGCTGAAGAGGCGAATTGACCGTTGTCTACTAGTCTTGTACTTCCGTCGATAAGACATAGTTCTAGGGACTTGGGGTAGCTTTCATCGGAGAAGTCATACAAATAGAGTTCAAGAGGATATAATTCCTGTTCGAGTCCTATCCTTTAAAAATCGAATTGCTAAGAGGCGTTCGGGTGAGGAAGGGGAGAGTAATGGATAAAGAGATTGAAGAGAAGTTCGAGCAACTTACCCGAAAAATTGAAGAACAGTTTCGCTTCACCAGATTCGTCATTATCTCTTGCGGCTTGACAATGATTGGTGTTCTCATTTTCACCATCCTCACGACTTTTCAAAGTTTGCCAGCTCAGTTGATCGCTCACTACATGAGCAACCTGGAGCCGATCGTTGCTGAATGGGACATGATTGAGCAGCATAAACGAAGGCTGCATGATGCAGCGGTTGAAAAGCAAAGAAAAGAAAATGAGAAGAAGGAGCCGCCAGCAGTACCGGAGACCAAGCCGGTCGAGGGCGCTAAGTAGCTCTTAGCTTTTAGGAAAGTAGAACGACGACGCTACTGCTTATTTCTTCAGGAGCGCTTCTCTGCGGCGTACTTCGGCTTCTACTTCGTCAGGCATGATGTTGTTGACTTGCATGGGACCGGCACAGATCTCGCGCCATGGAGCGCCAGCAAGTGCTTGTCTGACAATGACCTCAAAGACCTGTGCTCTCACTCCGTTTCCATAACTTCCGCCGGGTCCGATGCCAGGGGCCTGAGGCCTCGGGATCGCCTGGTTAGACGGTTCGGAAGGAAGTTGTGTGGTAGGAGGTGATGGGGCACTTGGTGGTATGAAGTTTCTTGGTGTCGAAGGTACCGGCGGTGGTGCGGCTGGTTCCGGTTTCGACGACATGCTCTGGAAGGTTTCCATTTGATGTTGCAATTTATTCTTTGTTGAATCCGGTTCAAAGAATCCGCCGCCATTACCCCGTTTGTCTTCTTTGCCGCCAGTCGATTGGGCCGGCACTGGCACAGGTTGTTGCACAGCTTTCTTGGCTGCATCTTCAGCTAATTGTCTGGTAGAGGTCAATTGGTTTTGCAGCTCATTGACAGTATCTTTGAACTGATCCTGAAGCTCATCTAGCTGGGACTTGAGCATTGTGATCTCAGATTCTTTGCGAGCTACTTCGTCTTCTTTAGACCTCAGCTCTTCATCGCGCTGATTTACTGTTTCGACCAGCTCCTCATAGCGAGTGTTGAAATCTTCGAACCGAGAGTGGAGCATCTCCTGAGTCTCTTGAATCTCTTGCTCTTTGGCTGCAATGATCTCCTGATACTCGGACTCTCGCTCGTCGATCCTACGCGAGAGCTCTTGCTCTCGATCGTCGACTATGCGACGCAGATCCTCATTAGCAGCTTTCAGCTCCTCGAGTTGAGCCAACACCTTCTCATCTTGAACAATTTTGACAATCTCGGTGATCGGCTGTCCATCAGCCGTATAGTTGATCCTTCGAGGTGGTTCAGCCATCTGAACGGCATCATAAGAGGCGCGGAACAGGTCACCGGAAAGTCGCTGTGTTCCTAGCAAATCAACCAGTCTATGCAACAGATCAGCTGGATGCTCCTGCGGGAAGACCGCCATATAAGCGCATCTAAATGTCCATGAATCAATTTCCCCGGCCGAAAGTTGGTCTGCCAGGTTCATAACCAGTGCATCTGGTTTCATCCGAACAATCTTTTCTTTGTCCTCTTCCTCGATCTTGCGCTCCATCGTGGTGACTAATTGATCGATGGCAGGGACAAGTTCGCCGACTGCTTTCATGGGCTCGAGGGCAGCAGAAAGAGTCTCCATCAAGGTGTTGAGATTCAAGCCGAGTTCGAGGAAGGTCTGATTTTGCATCGTATCTTTCAGCGTATTGATCGCTTCCACTTGCTCGATATTCGATGTATTCAGACCGGAAAGGCTCATCGCGCAAACGCCGATTGACTGATCGACATCTCGCATCAGATCGATCATCTTCATCTGAGAGTCTTTCATAACCGCAAACGGGGCCAATAGCGCATCCGTAAGCGCATTCGTCACCGCATTCGTAATAGCATCTGTGTCGATATTCACGATCGTAGTGTGCGGGATCGCCGCATGTGCCACTTCCTGTGGTGCAGGCGGTCTTTCCTCAACTGCTAGCCCGCTAGTTATATCGTTCCAGTTTGCACCCATTTTCTCTACTGTATCCTCAATTGTCGTCATCAAACGACGACTCTCATCTTCACTGTCTTCCTTGGGCAGCTCGTCGGTGTCAGCACTCTGCTCTTGGATTTCTTGATGAGCTTCTTGCTGCTCTTGATGAGCTTCTTGCACTTCTGCTTCTACTACTACTACTATCGGATTCTCTTCAACGGCAGGAGTAGTCTCTTCAGGTTCGTGCGTGGCCCGGTCGGTCTCGGGCTCGGATTCTTCCGTCTGTCTATTTTCTTCGTCATCAGAACCCTGATTGTCTTCCGACTTCTTGGAACGAGGTGGTCTGCGCCTTCTTCGTCGGGCGGCGCGCCCGGTCAACTCCCCATCCGCATCCTCGCTGTCATTTTGGTCAGCGGACTTCTCTAGATCTATTGTATTAGTCGTTGCTTCGTCTGGTGGTGTCACAACAGCTCCACTAGGCTCTTCAGTGTGAGGGGGGAACATATCTCCAGGCAGAGGAGGAATCAAACTATCGAGAAAAGAGGCTGGAGATGTTGATGCTTCCTGAGGCTGATTCTCGAGGAAAGCGGATAATAAGGAAGGAGGCTCTTCGGACTGATTGTCGAGGAAAGATGGCGGTGAGGATGGCTCCTGATGCTGGTTTTCCAGGAAGGCGGACAATGAAGCCGGAGGCTCATCATACTGGTTATCGAGGAACGATGGTTGTGAGTCCGATGGCTCCTGATGCTGGTTGTCTAGGAACGAAGGAGGTGCAGGAGAAAACTCCTGATGCTGGTTCTCGAGGAACGACGGAGGTGCAGAAGAAGACTCCTGATGCTGGTTCTCGAGGAACGAAGGAGGTGCAGAAGAAGACTCCTGATGCGGATTCTCTAGGAACGACGGTGGTGCGGAAGAAGACTCTTGATGCTGATTCTCGAGGAAAGAAGGTGGTGCAGCAGATTGCTCTTGATGCTGATTCTCGAGGAACGGAGGCGGTGCAGAAGATGGCTCTTGATGCTGATTTTCGAGGAAGGCGGACAATGAAGCCGGAGGCTCCTGATGCTGGTCGGCGGAGAATGGAGGCGGTGAGGACGTTTGATTTTGATTCTCGAAGAAACCGGGAAGTGGAGGGGCTTGCTGCTGGTTCTCATAGAACCCAGTTGGTGATGGTCCAGACTGATTTTCCACGAAACCGACAGGAGGTGACACATCACGCTGCATATTGCCGAGGAAAGCAGATGTAGATTCAGGCAAGTTGTCGAGGAACGAGGATATGCCGTCTACTTGATTCACCGGAAATGGCGGAGCGACTTCAGCCGGTGTAGGCGCGGTTCCATGCGGATAGTCCTGATCCGTCGGTCTTGGTGCCTGAGCAAATTGATTAGTAAAGATTGCTGGGTTTGGAGCGGAGATCGGAGCAGAAATCGGAGCCGAGATCGGTGCGGAAATCGGAGCCGAGATCGGTGCGGAAATCGGAGCCGAGATCGGTGCCGAAATTGGTGGCTGAAGTTGCTGCGCATCACCAGAATATGATGGTCTGAAGTCAGGCTGCGAAGCACTGTTTGGCGCCGGAATTGGCGGCGGAATCGGAGGTGGTGTCGGTGGCGCTGGAAGCGCTCCTGGGAGAGGAGGCGCCGGAGCAGGCGAAGAAATCGGAAAACTCGAAGAATCAGCGCTGGGAAACCCTTGTTGAGGATTGCCTGTCTGCCATGGTTGTGGCAATGGAGGCGACATTCCTTGAGGTGGCTGAGGTATAGCCGGAACTGGCTGGACGACTTCGCCGGTGTTTTCGAACTCGAACGAGGCCGAATTCGGTGGTGCTGTGTCCTCCACCGCAGCAGAATAAGGATCGGGAGGCAATGCGTTCTTCGTCAGCGAACGCAAATCACGCAAACGAGCGCGTCTGGCTGATAAAGATGAATCTTGCCTGCCGGACTTCGTTGCATCTCCGTTAGCGGGGTTTCCGCTACTGCTTAACTCTTCCTGGGCCATTCAGGTTTCCTTCCGTTCGCTCCCAAAAAACGCCGACATAAAGTCGGCCCTCTCTATTCGGCATCTCAACCGTGAACCACGCTCGCTCATACTAACCTTGTACCCTTTAAAGGCACGCTTGCTGCATATCAAACTGAGGTTAATGTGATTTGTATCGAGCTAATCTTCATTAGCTCAACCAAGTCAAATGCGAGCACACCTCACATTTCTAGTTTATTACTTCGGGCGCAATCTGTGGGGTTTTTTACCACATTCATGCAATCGGGCTGGATTTGTCGAACAACTCATTATAGTGATGACCGCAGACTCTTGACAAGGTGCAAATATGTGGGTAATATGCCATTTGAGTTCGTGTATTGCCCGCCAGTTCGACGTTTCGGAAATTTACCATCAGAAGGTCAGCAGCAAAAAGTCATCCGGTATCCGATAATGGAGCTGGAAGAAGTCAAACAATGCATCATTTGGTCGCTGAGGCGGCTGAAAGGCTATGCGAACAGGGTAAGAATATATATAGACTGCTGAGGTTCGGAAATTGAAGCTTCTAATCTGCCAGA
Organism: uncultured Candidatus Obscuribacterales bacterium; assembly: GCA_964436185.1. Lineage (GTDB taxonomy): Bacteria > Cyanobacteriota > Vampirovibrionia > Obscuribacterales > Obscuribacteraceae > CAYTDR01. Next base: position 7,604 of record CAYTDR010000334.1, read on the forward strand.
GTTGTGGAATTGTTCTGCGTACAAAAGGCAAGCACTGCAATGGGTGCGGTGTGACTCTCGCTTTGAACGCTCCTACTCCTATTCCTCAGTTCACTCAAACCAAGCCTCCGCTGGCAGTTCAGATCAAACAAGACCACCTTTTGGTGGAGCGTGTTTTAACAGAACATCAAGTGGCGGTGATGAAAACCAGCCCCAGAACTGGTGTTTCTTCATATGGTGACTATGGAGACTATGATAGTTCAGGCTCGAACAA
>CAYTDR010000335.1:0-7830 GCA_964436185.1 uncultured Candidatus Obscuribacterales bacterium
GTAAAAGCGGTTTGTCTTGTCCTTCCCCACTTCCGCCTCTCGTTTTGCGAGTTTTTGCAAGCAGTGCTGGGCGGTCTAGTCGGCGAGCCTTGAATCCTGGCGCTCGAAGATTCGAGCCGGAGTGACAACAATCCAAAATCAGAGTAGCATTCTCTGTTTCTGCGGTTAACTCCTTTACCAGCACCTCTAATTCATCGTCTGTGATATCACCTTTTCCATCCAGAGTTGTATCGACTGGGCAGATGGTTTCGTCTAAACCGTCTGACTCATCGCCATCTGTATCTTCAACTTGAGAGCCGTGACCGCTGAACTGAAACAGGAAAATTGCATCGGGATGTTTTCTCGCATTCTCAACAAGCTGCTCTCTAAACGACTGAAGGATCTTCTGCTTGGTTGCGTCCGCACTGAGTAGAACTTTGATATGTTCGCTGTCATCTTTGAAGCCATATTCTTCGACGAGAAGCTTCTTTATTTCAGCCGTATCGTTCTCGCAGCCACCCAGCGGAGATGATTTGTACTCATTGATGCCGATCATCAAAGCAAACTTCTCTGGTTCCTCATTCGTGGCGCCAGATTGTGCGCCTGCCACTACAGATGATGTCAAAATTGCTACAGCAGTGAGCACCGGTAACAGTGACCCGAAATTTAGTGAAGATTTCGTTGTGTATTGTCGCCCGACCATTGAGAATTACCTCGACTCTGAACTGATACCCAACCAGACAAGAACCACCGACAGATCCAACTCTACACGATTTTTCGAGGGAACTGACGACTGGGATATGCCAGCAGTTCTTTAGTCAATTTTGAACATAGGGATTCAACTAGATTGAGTCGTCCCACATGATCTGTGGACTGTATTCACAGATCAGTGTTTATCCTGAGTTTCTTGCAAACTCTGAATCCACGAATTGGGATGGCTGACAGGATTGTTGTTTTTGCCACTAGCGCCTGTATGGCGGAGCTATTCGATAAAAAAAGTTGCAGGAGATGGTAAATTAAGCAGTTCATGAGCAATCGGTTCTAGGGACGATTGTCATTAGTGTCCAAGCAGATTGGCAAGAGGGGAACAAGGAGAAGCAGTATGAGATCTACATTCAATTCGATCCGGCGACTGACATTACTCATGTCACTCGCCTCGATTATGTTAACAGCGATCACAATTTCGCCAGTAGCGGCGAAGAAGGAAGCGGCCACAGAGGCGGCGGCTGAGGGTGCGAAAAAGGATGATAAAGCCTCGAAGACAGTAGAAGACAAAGACAAAAAGCAGGTCACAGCCAAGGATCTGTCCAAGGATCTCAAAGCTAAGCCCAGCAATAGTATGGATGCGCCCCAGAAGCGCCCAGATAAAACTCGCGCACCTATGGGCTATCTGGTTTATAACAACATGACGGGGTGGTACCTGGATATGTATCTGGATGGTGTTTACCAGGGGCAAGTTGGACCATATCGAGCCTTCACAATTCAAGCCTATCTCGGTCGGCGACAACTTGATGCAGTAGCAGATTTTGGTTCGAAGGCGTATAGATGGGGTCCGCGATACATCAATCTCGGTACTGGCGACGAGTGGACCTGGTCAATCAAATAGTTGGTTTAGGTAGGGGTGCAGCAGTTGACTCGGCTGCACAAAATATCCTCAGTGAAATTTAGCTAACGGGAGCGTCGGTGTGATGCTCCCGTTTTCGTGTCGAGATTCGTCGTGTTAACCCTGAAGTAAAGGGCTGGACTGTCGAAGAGATCACAAGTACCGTCGATCCGCTCCGTTGTTCAAGTGACGGCCTCACCGGATGCAGAATAAAACTGCGGAGCGCTTGATATAATCCTTTTCGAATGAGCTTGTAGTTCGGGTGAAACCAAGATCCCGAACGCCGCATCACTCGCTGAGGCATCGAAGCCCAAAAGGTGATGAGGATTCGCGCTCCGGACCGAGGAAGATTTCCTCGATCGCGATCTTCATTAACCCTTAACCGATTGGAGAGAGAATATTACATGGTCAAGATCTATCGTCAAATGAGTATCGCAATTTCATTTGGCTTGTCAGGCGCTTTCTTGAGTGGTGCACTTGCCGCTCCACAGATCGATACTCCGCCGCCTTCGTTAGAGCAGATGAAAGCAGTCGAATCCGTACGCAGCAGAGGCGATGATTCTGACTCAAAGCTGGATGGTGAATTGACTATACTTTCTCGCCAATTCGTAGTGTCTCGCTCTGCCACAAAGGATGAGGAACCAGTCAATTCATCTGCTGCAAGAACGTTCGGTGTGAAAAAAGGTGATAAGGATCCAACCGTTGAGGTCGCCATTACTGGTGATGTTCTTCAGTCGGATCTCGAAAAGCTCGGTGCCAAGATACGCTTCAAATCAGAAGGTGTGACATACGCGTGCGTTCGTGTGAAAACTCTTGGTGAGATCGCTAAATTAAAGGGCGTGGAGCTCGTGCAGGGAATGCACTCGCTGGAGATACCGAAGCCGCCAACGATGAAGAGCAGCTCTGAAGCCGTACCACGAGGGATGGAAGAAAGATTGGGCAGCTTAGCTGATTCCTTTGACCATCAGAAGCTGACAGGGAAAGGTGTGGTGGTTGGCGTGGTCGACTCTGGTATCGACTGGAGGCATCCGGACTTTATTAGTCCTGACGGAACATCCAGAATCCAGTACCTGTGGGATATGAACGACGACTCGTTCGAAACGAGTGGTGGCGAAATCGGCAACAGGGCGCCGCAGAGCAGCCCTGATGGAAAATCAATCGGAACAGTTTATACTCGAGAACAGATTACGAGCGCTCTCAAAGGTCAAGGAACGGTAAACTCTTTCGACCGCATGGGGCATGGCACAGCCTGTGCCGGAGTAGCTGCAGGAAATGGAGAAGCCACCGCCAATGGTGTACCAAAAGGTTCGTATCCTGGTGTGGCGTCAGAAGCGGATTTGATGATTGTCTGCGCTCCATATAGGGATGAAAGTGGTGAAGATGTTGCAATCAGACCGGATGCCTATCTGGGAGTAGAATGGATTGTCTCTCAGTCCAAGAAACTGAAACGCCCTTGCTCAATAAACTTGAGTTATGGAGGACACACCGGGAGTCATGATGGAACGTCGAGCGAGGAACGTTTTTTAAACAAACTAGCCGGCGCGGATAAACCTGGCGTGGCAATCTGTGTTGCTGGTGGCAATGAGCGAAGTTCCAGTTTGCATGCGAGCGGAAGATTCGGACCGGACAAAGAGGGCTCGCAGAAATCGTCGAAGTTTATCGAGCTCAATACATACAATAATAGGATGTTCAATGCCTCGGCTGCCTTTTGCTTCGATCCGAAAGATGATTGGGGACTAGATATCCTTTCTTACGACGGATCATTTCTCCGCACCTCTAAAGGTGAGTCGATCATAATGTCAGTCTGGAATAGTGGACGACCTGTTCCTCAAGTACTTACTCGAGTCGGAGAAGCTGTCTATGTCGGTGAACTTGCACCCGGTGCGAAGTTCACCGCTTTGAATTATCGTGATAACTATCTGCGATACAATCCGGACGGCAGGCTTGTCTTTGACGCGCTGCCTGCAGGTAAGTACCTGGTGAGAGCCTGGGGACGATCGGTTAACGTCAGCAATGGCCGGTTCGACGCCTATGTGTTTGGTCCTGGATCTTTTGGCGCCGGCAGTGAGCACCAATACATGGTCGGTACCCCTGGCAATGCCAAAAACGCCATCACGGTTGGTGCCTATGACTTTCGAACAACCTGGAAGAATGTAGATGGCAAAACATCCTTTCGAAATCTCGCTGTTGGAGAGTTGTCCGATTATTCCAATCCAGGATATTCGCGTGATGGAACGGTGAAACCGGATATAGTAGCGCCTGCGACTTACGCTATCTCATCTCTGGGACGTAAACAAGATTCGTCCTACGTCGACATGGGACGAGATCCAAGCTCTATCACCGCAGACGGTCATCATCTTGCTTGGTCTGGCACTAGTGCCGCGACGCCGTTTGTTACCGGTGTTGTTGCACTGATGCTTCAAAAGAATCCTCAACTTGACGCTGAGGAGATCAGGAAACTGCTAGCGAAGAATGCGACTCAAGACACCAATACCGGTGGCACACCCAACCGCGATTGGGGTTTTGGAAAACTGAATCCCGTTGCCACTCTGAAGGCGACCAAGAAAGGCTAAACCTGGACGTTCTCGTCAGCTAGGGTGGTCCGGTAGATTCAGGACTGCTTCTCGAGTTTCGTGTGCAATTCTTGGTGCCAAAGACCAGCAGCCGCGCGCTTTTCTGCGGACGGCTGCTGGGTTGGCGTGACGATACCATTCACTATTTAGAGTCGGCATTTGAAAGGACGCATTCCTTCCTTTCAGCTACTTTGATCTGCAGGACTCGGTTCGATTGATAGAAGCTCTCGACGGAGCCGGGGTTCCACCAACCTTTTTTCTCCGGGGTGCAAATCAGCTCTTTCTTGTGGAACGGCACTCGCCCTGGCGATAGCAGCGCGCTCAAGAGGTGGTTTCCATGGTTGCTGCGAATCTGAATAAGTTCATCACCGCGGAACCAAAGACCCATTCGGAGCAAGCTTCGGCGAATGGCGATGTCTTGAATGTGAGTTCTCGGAGTCTCTTGTTTCATGTAATTGAATTCAGAGTGTACATTGCTCACGTCATCGTCATACACATTGGAAGCATCAGTAACTAGACGCGTGACAATGCTCATATGCGATCTCAGAAAGTTGAAGTAAGCGTCTTCATACAGCGCGCAAACGCCTACGAAGTCTGCAAAAGTCTCGCCTACCTTCCACATGAGTCTCCAATTGTCTTGTCCAAAACGCTCGTCCCAAAGTGCAAACTTTTGGTCCCTACGAGCACCCAAGTATCCCGGACATTCAAGTTCTTGCCATTTCATTTCGCACCTTCCTCTTGAGCTCATCTAAACTCGTTTCAAAAAAGGGTCCGCAAAGCTACGCTCCTGCCGTTTCGGGCATTGTCAGACGAATTTCAACTACCATGATTGCGAAAGACGTTACGACGTAAAAAAGGTGCCCCAAAAAGAGTCACCTGACGTGAATAATTGGAGATGCTCGAAAAACTAGGATTAACCCTGAGCGACGTACCGGAAATCGGGCTACCCATCCGGAAGCAAAAACGCGACAGGCAAGCTGATCTCTGGTCTAGCACCAAGACGGTATTGACCAGGGAGGTAATCGACAAACCATGACTGACTCAATCCCTTGCGCTTGATGGGCATTCTCCGGTGCTGGCTTAACGATGACTAAATTGATGAGACTGCTAGGAGTATCTGGTTTGGAAATCGAGTCGGACGATGAGGTCTTCGCCCATCAAGAGCAACCTTGATGAAGGTTTGACGACCTCCGATTTCTTTTCGTGGAAGTAAACACATTGGCGGGCTTCGCTGCTTATGATTGGTCGGGCGATGGTGCTGTACTCGGGATGTCTGCTGTCGCAGAGAGTGAATCAGTGGGTATTTTCAATACAAGATCGGTGCCCTTGTCGAATTTTTTCGAGGGCGTGACCCAGTCTATGGTGGCGTTCATGAGCTCGGCAAGCTCTTGCATGTCCATCACCCCTCGGGAGTTGGGGCGTCCTGTCAGCGACTGGAAACCGACACCGTTGTCTCGCACTTCAACCAAAAGCATGCCCGCACCGTCTGCAAGCCACACTTCACATTGATCGGCGCCGCTATGTTCGATCACGTTACGCACCGCATTCTGAACGATTCTGTAAATGCGCAGCTCATCGTCTGCACTGATGTTCGAAGTCATTGCGCGCTCGTCGACCAACGAGACTGCGAAGCCACTGGAACTGCTCTGTTGCGCAAGACTTTTCACGGCTGCAGCAAGCCCACCTCTCATGGAAGAAGGATAGAGATCGTCCATCACGTCTCTGACATTTTTCCTGGCTCCCTGCAACGCATCATAAACGTCATTGTAAATCTGCGTTTGACTCGTTTCCTGTCGTAACGGGTCGAGCTTCGTCTCCAGTTTGAACAGCTCCATGAGCGTTTCTGCGTGCAGTCTCATGGCGACTCGATGTCTCTCTTTCTGTCCACCAACATCGATAGCGCGACCCAATTCCTTCCTGGTTTGAACAAGCTCAGCGTTCTTCTGATTCAACTCGATGTTTGCTGCTTTCAACTCTCTGTTGTTCCGCTTTATATTTTCAATATGGTTGAACAACGCATGCAACTGGACTGCAAACAGCACAGGGACGAAATTCGCCCAGAGTGCGAATGTGCTGAATGCGAGCAAACTGAATACTAGTGCCGCAAATGGTATCGCTATAAGTCCCACGAGCGGTATCAAGGTTCTGTTATATCTGGCGTTTATATAGACAAACAAAATGCTGGCGAGGAGCTGAGCTATGAATGACCATGGTTCGTCGACGAATCGAATTCCGCCATACTCGAGTTCTGTTTCCACCGCCTGCGCGATCAGCTTCACTCCTGGTGTTTCACCGGCTATTGTCTTGTACGTATCGCGACTATCTTTGAAAGTTGCACCTATAAAGACTATTTTGTCTTTGGCAATTTCGTTCCAGCCGCGGGAGCCTTCGTCGGAGCTGTTGGTCTCCGGAACCCCCGATTGCACTTGTGAGGCGGCGGAGACAGTGTCTTGCATCTTCAGCAAGGTACCTGCAGAGATACTAGGAATGGCGACACTTTCGTCCGTGTCGAAGGCGAGGAATACTTCGTTCGATTCGAAGCTTTCCTTCTTGCTGAGCTCTGGCTTGTATGCTTTTGCTATTGCCCACGGAAGTGAATCCGAAAGTTGAACGTTGTTCGAGTCAGATTCGTTAACCGTTTGCAATTTTCTGCAATATCGCCTGACGCGTCCGTCCACATCTCTAGGTAGAAAGGCTATCCCGGAAATTGTGCTTTTCGAGTTACTTTCGTTTAGTTTCGAATCTAGTGGCACGACAAAGCAACTTCTCTTACATGGTGCCCTCATGGCGAGCTCGGCTTCACGAACATGGAAAAGTCTTGAGGTTTGTTCCTTCGGTAGTTCCTGTACTAGTCTTCCGAAAACGATTGCGCAGTCCTGCGGTAACTTAACGTCCTTCAGAACATCGGTTGATGTATCGATGTCAACCACAATCATTTTGGGATGGCCTGACGCAACTGCCGATATGATCCTCGCCAATCCTTCTTTTGACATGGGACTGGTACGCTTGAAGATCTGCGAATAGTCGTTTTCATCAACTTCGACCAAAAGAGAATCCGAAGGCCTGAGCGATCTCGTTTGAGCAATCACGTCGAGAGTTGCGTTTTGAATTCCGTCTGTCCATCCGAATTGATTGAGAAAAACGGTCAATCCACTGACGATAAGAATAACCGGAAGAAAATGCAGCATCTTCTTCCAAAGTGGCTTGTCATGCAGCAAATGGCTTTCACTGCCTGGAATATAAGGAGGCGGAGCGGTTTGAATCATAGGATTTCAAGCTCCTCTACGGTCATCGTGGCGTCTGCGATAACTCGACCATAAACGCTCTCAATACATTGATCATGCGTGGGGACGGCTTCGCTCCAGTCTTAGAGACAGCCTTCTGGGCCTCCTTAAACTGCTGCAAAATGTTTTCATAGTTTGTTTCGTCTGAAACTATTGCATAACAAGTCTGGTCGGTTTTCTTATCGCTCAGCCTCAGCTCTGTAACCTGATATAGTCCCGGCCTAATGTCCTCAGCGCCTGAAGCAGAGTTTCTATCTGCTCCGGCCTTAACGGTGATCTTGACCGGTTTATTTTCATCGTTGTTTTTTGGCAAGCGCTCAAACAGAAACGATTGGGCGCTTGCAGCTTCATTCGCCTTCTTTGAAGGTGGCATGAACGGTGTGATATCTAA
>CAYTDR010000336.1:0-993 GCA_964436185.1 uncultured Candidatus Obscuribacterales bacterium
AACCCCTGATGATTACGTGTTTTCACGATTGTTTGTATTGACAGACATCATTAGAATACATATTATGAGGGTGACTTAATATTGTCAGTAAAAATGAGAAAGCATGTGGGTGAGATGATGTGCGTGAAAAGTTGCACGTATAGTATTTTTCTTGCTGTCGCTCTGATCTGCTCCAACCAGACGCTGTTGTTTGCGCAGGAAAGTTCAGGCGCATCGTGGGAGAATCTCGCTAAGCAGGAGCTCGCTCCTGCCACCACGGCACAGCAGGCAGCGGTTCAAGAGAGTAGCCAAACCCAGGAGAGCAGCCAGCTCGCGTCCACTACGACGACAGAAGCCGAGGCCACTCAACGCGCTCCTGCCGTGGACATATTGGACGAATCCTTGAAGTTTCACAACAACATGGGCACTGCCAGTATGCCGATGGGCGCAGGATTAAATGGCGCCATCACTGACAATACCAATCAGATGGGCGCTTTTGCGGCCGGTAACATGATGAATGGTGCAAATGCCAATCTCGTGATGCAGCAAAACATGATGCAACAGAACATGATGCAGCAGTCGATGATGCAGCAAGGCGCCTATCAAAACATGATGCCGATGATGCAGCAGGGCATGAATGGACAGACCGTAATGTATCCGCCTAGTGTACCCTGCACTATCAATGTATTTCAGACACCAGTACAGCAGCAGCAGCCGGATTTGGCGCAAAGTTTGCTGGGAGTAGATTCGAAAACCGTCGGCGTAGTTGGCGCAACCGCACTAATGGGCGCCTTCATGCAGAGTGGTGGAGTTGGTGGTGCATTGCGCTCAGCCGGATGGGACAATCATCGACACATCCGCGGACAATCAATCGGCGGATATTAAGCTCGAATCTTCAACAAATCATTAGCTTGGCTTAACCGGTTCTTTAACGCTGGCATGTTAGCGTGGAACTATGATGAAACGAGACACCGAGCCACAGACTAACAAGCGTGAAACGCAGATCAGGAATCA
>CAYTDR010000336.1:1003-7805 GCA_964436185.1 uncultured Candidatus Obscuribacterales bacterium
TTCGGAAACAGGGTGTGACCTCGGTACGCTAAGACAAAACAAGCTGACTGCAAAAAGTCCTGAATGAAACCGCCACGCCAGGCGGTTTTTTTGTCAGCAAAATCGCCCGGCAATTAAATCATCAAAAGTCATTTCCAAAGTCAGTGCACCGCGTAATGCGATGCACAGGAGGTATAGCATGTTCTTTTTTGAGATATCCGGACCTGAGTTCTTAGCCTGGTACGCAGTCTTGTTCGTGGTTGCCTGTATTGTCGCTTGTATGATCAGAGCCTCGTTCCTCCGTGCTCCAAGCAATTCAATCGACACCGGCGCGCTCGATCAATATGACACTGCATATTTGAATGGTGGCGAAGAGCAGGTTTTCTTAACCGCCATAGGCACGCTGGTGCGATTGGGAGTCGTAGAGCTTAACTCGAGCGAGAGAAAGCTCTTGCTCAAACAGAGCGGTGCAGCTGACTTGCATCCAGTTGAGAGCGAGCTGTGTAACTCCATCAAGTCGGACGGCGGTGCAACAGTAGATAAGCTATATACGCGCTTTCATCTGGCGGCAGGACGAGTAAGATCAAAACTGGAAAGACTCAGTCTGGTTCCCACAGAGGAGAACGCTCTTGCTGCTCGACTTTGGCCTGCAGTCGCTCTGGGGATGGTTCCCGGTACGATAGGCGTGCCCAGGTTGTTTCTGGGAGTGGGTCATCACAGACCGGTTCTCTATCTTGTTGTGGAAGTTATTAGCTCGTTCATCCTAGCGACGATAGCGCTCAGTAGACCGCTGCGCACCAGCCTCGGTGACAAGGTCCTGAAATGCCTAATCGATTCGAATCAAGCACTAAGAGTCAATTTCTCAACCTGCAGAAGCTCGTTGTCGCATCGAGATGTTGCACTAGCATATGCGCTCTTCGGAGGGGTTCTGGCAATGAGCATCGTGGATCCCTTCAATGCAGCCAAAGCGGCGATGCGTCCGCCCAGCTCGTCATCAGGAGGTTGTGGGGGAAGTTGTGGTAGCGGCTGCGGTGGCGGATGCGGCGGATGTGGTGGGTAATTTGGAATCAATCACTAGCTGCATCGATGAACTGATTGGCAGAAGCACCAGAGGAACTTGCAAGATGGAAACAACGCTGGGAATAGGATGGAGACCGGAGATAGCGCTCGCAATTGAGCGCCGCATGGATATCGAGTTCGTAGAGATTCTTTTCGAGAACATTGCTAACAGAAGAATTCCCGAACCGCTGTGGCAGTTGAGAGAGCGTGGTGTCACTATAGTTCCGCATGCGGTGTCGATGTCACTGGGCGGAGCCGAGCCTCCGAACATCAAGCGTATTAAGGAGCTAAACAAACTGGCGGTAACTCTTGGAGCACCGTTCGTGAGTGAACATATAGCTTTTGTGAGAGCCGGCGGTAAAGAATCCGGTCACCTGCTTCCAGTTCCACGCACGAAGGCGTCGCTCAATGTATTGATTGAAAACATTCTCATTGCCAAAGAACATTTGACAGTGCCATTGGCTCTGGAAAATATTGCCACGCTCTGCGATTGGAAAAACTCGACATTGGACGAAGCTGAGTTCCTCTGTCAATTGTTAGAGAAAACAGAGAGCTGGTTGCTCTTGGACATCAGCAATCTGTACGCCAACTCCGTCAACCACCATTTCGATCCGATCGTCTTTCTAAACAAATTGCCGCTGGAAAGAATCGCTTATGTCCACACTGCCGGTGGTGTACTCAATAAAGGCATATACCATGATACGCACGCGCATTCGATCGTCGACGGCGTTCATTCCCTCCTTGCCGAACTTCTTAAGATGTTCAATCCGCCCCGTGTAATGCTTGAACGTGATGATAACTTTCCTGTAGAGACAATGCTAAACGCGGAGCTGGATACGATAGCAGACATAATCTCTGTCTCTCGTGGAACTGGCCAAGACACTGTCAATAAGTTTGATCGGTTGGTATCAGGAAAACCTGCTGCTGGTAAGGAGAACTAGAATATGACGCTAAACGATAGGGAAGAAGTAAAACTGCAGCAAGAACAGCTTCTTGATGCGCTCCTTGGTTTGAGACAACCACCACAGGAAATGGACAGCGAACAAGTAAATGCCTGCCGTCTATCTTTGAAGCACAAACGTGCGCGAGTGCTCATGAGACTTTCCGGTGAGGATGGCTCCGCGTGTGATGCCGTCGCCGACATTGAGATGGAAAGGTATTTCCGCCGATATCCCGGCGTTCACCCAAACGGCGGTTATGCCGATTTGAGAAGATACAAGCTCTACCTGGCCATCGGGCGGATCAAAAAATTGCTTGGTTTGTCAGTAACCTGAGTCCTATTTGATCTCTTCCAGAGCTTCTTTGAACTTCTCCACAGTATGCTCGATGTCTCGTTTGGTATGAACCAGCGAAACGAAAGCTGCTTCGAACTGCGAAGGCGGCCAGTAGACACCATTTTTCAAAAGCGACTTCCAGACTTTGGCGAACTTATCAGTGTCGCATTTCTTAGCGGATTCCAGATCCGTAACGTCGTCCTTGGAGAAGAACACAGTAATCATGCCGCAGATATAGACAACTTTGGCTGCCACACCAGTCTCTTCGATGGCGGATTCAATGCCTTCTGCCAATGTCTTGGTGTTCTCTTCCAATGTTGTATAAGTGTGCGGATTCTGCACGGCTTTCAACTGGGCGATGCCTGCTGCCATAGCGAGTGGATTACCGGACAGCGTACCAGCCTGGTAGACCTCTCCTTGCGGTGCCACCAACTCCATAATCTCTTTCTTGCCACCATATGCGCCGACAGGTAGACCGGCGCCGATGATTTTGCCGAGGCAGGTGAGGTCCGGCGTGACATCGTATTTCTTTTGCGCACCACCTGGGTGGACACGGAACCCAGTCATAACTTCATCGAAAATCAGGAGAGCATTATGCTTGTCGCAGAGTTCTCTAAGACCCTGGAGATATCCTTCGGCAGGAAGAATCAAGCCGGCATTGCCTACGATAGTCTCGACGATGACGGCGGCGATATCGCCCTTATGCTCCTGGAATGCTTCTTTCACTGCAGCCAGATCATTGAAAGGCAATGAAACAGTCAACTTCGAGAGTGCTTCAGGAACTCCGGGGCTGGAAGGAATACCCAGCGTCGCCAGACCGGAGCCGGCTTTTACCAGGAACCCGTCGGCATGCCCGTGATAGCAACCGTCGAACTTGATGATCATGTCTTTCTTTGTATAGGCTCGAGCCAGTCTTACAGCAGACATGCAAGCCTCGGTCCCGGAATTGACCATACGGACCATCTCGATCGATGGCATCCGTTTGCAAAGCAACTCGGCTAGTTCCACTTCGTGATGGCACGGTGCACCGTAGCTGGTGCTGCTGGTATGCAGCAGGTCTTCAATGGCTTCCAGTACTCGTGGGTGTCTGTGCCCGAGAATCAGGGCGCCCCAGGAGCCGACAAAGTCGACATATTCGTTGTGGTCGACATCATACATGTGGCAGCCGTCGGCTTTTCTCATGAATACAGGATGAGTTCCCACGGCTTTGCAGGCTCGTACCGGAGAATTTACGCCACCAGGAATTACTGCCTGTGCACGTTCGAAGAGGGATTTCGAGATGGGATACAGCTCTCCTTTGTTCGCCTCTTTCTTCGCGTCTTCTCGTGCTTTCTCGGCAAACTTTTCCTTGGTCTTAGATTCGGTAGCTGCATCAGTCATGAAAACCTTCCTTACTATATGGTTGTGTTTGCCCGAGAGGCGAAGAGTGGTTGTAATCGTGTCAATCGGCGACCGTCATGGATTTCAATACGCGCTCCACGGCAGGCTGTACCATCTTGACGGCCTTCTCGCCGGCCTGGAAATGTCGCATTTTGTGTTCTTTGTCGAACAGATAGAATGCAGGCACATACTTGTTTTCGAATCTGTCAGTAATCTCGTGCCAGTTATCCACGACGCATGGTTGCTTGACTTCCCATTCAGCCATGGCTTCTTTTACGGCATCGATATTGGTATCACTCTCCTGCCGAGGCATATGCACGGAGACAATCTTCAGTCCTTGTGGAAGATAATCGCGGAACCACTCATTGATCTCAGGAAGGGATTCTTTGCAAATTCCGCAGCTGATTGCCCAGAAGTGGATCAAAACCGGACTGCCCTCAAGGGACTCAGCAGTGATTGGTTCCGAATTGAACCAATCAGTTCCTCCTTCCAATGACGGAAGAGGAGCATCCATACGAAGCGGCATACAACCTCCTTGAATACCGGGAGCCCGACGATGAACTAATTCTATCGGGTCCGCGTGCAATCTGCACAACGTAATCGAGACCAATACCAAATTTGTAGACAGTGGTCGGTTGCTGTTTCCAATTTGATTGTTCCTCAAAGCAAAGGAGCCGTCTCGTGGACGACTCCTTTAAATGCTTTTGCTACCGTGAGCTTATACGGAAAGTGGCTTTTGACCAGGTTTCCAATCTGCTCCGCAGAGACCGCCGGTCTTGAGGGCTTCGAGCACTCTCAATGTTTCGTCGACGCTGCGGCCGGTGTTGAGGCTGTGAACTACTTGATATTGCAGGTAGCCTTCCGGATCGATGACGAAGAGACCGCGCAATGCGATTCCTTTGTCTTCGAGAAGTACGCCGTAGTCGCGGCTTACATCTTTGGTGATGTCAGAGGCGAGTATGTATTTGAGTTCGCCAAGTCCGCCATCCTTCTCAGGAGTCTTGATCCAGGCGCGGTGGCTGTAGACGCTGTCCGTCGAGACGGCAAGAACGTCGGCGCCAGCTTTCTTGATCTCATCAAACTTTTCGCTGAAAGCTTTGATTTCGGTCGGGCAGACGAAGGTGAAATCTAGTGGGTAGAAGAAGAGAATTAGCCACTTGCCTCTGTAGTCCGAGAGGCTGACGTTTTCTTTCAGAGTTTTCATGTCCTTGGTGGAAGGCATGTCAAACGGAGGAGCTTTTTTTCCAACTTGCAACATACGGCGATAACTCCATTGAGTTGATGTGAGTGCGAACGAATTTAAGTCATCGTAACCGATCGGCGTGATTCCTTAATATGTTTAATGGAAAATGTATATTTGAGCGAAATCTATCTATCTCCGGATTTGCTCTTATCAACCCAGTCTTTTAGCGCTTTATCCAGCTGATTCTCCGTTACATACTTGCGGATAAGAGGGCTCGTCGGATCCCAGCCTATGGTCAGAAGATGCATGAGATGCTCTCTGGGACTGGCGCTGTTCTTTCCTCTACCTAGCTCTGCTTCGTTGACAGCGTCACTCATCTCGCCTCCTACCTGGGCTTTTTGCTTGTACCTGCAGAAAAGTTACTCCAACGGAGGAGAAAAAGGAACGCTTGAGCGGCGGGTTTACGGAGAAATCGACGATTTCAGTCTCAGAAAGTTTTTATGTGCAAGCATCGTTACGCAATATCATCAATGTTAAGCGACGGCTTAGACTGGATTTGACCCAGTGGTGCAATCTTTGTTACCATTACGGTTTGCCTGTCGCTCTTAATTACCAGAAAGAGCGGTAGCTTGATTCTGCTTGGGCTTGCTCGAAGCAGATCAAGATAGAGCAAATTGCTGTTGAAAGAGAGCCATTAATCAAAGGCCTGGAGACGAAAATGTTCGCCATAGTAGAAGCCAGCGGAAGACAGTTTAAAGTAGAGCCGGGACGATTCATTGATATCGACATGACCGGAGCCGAGGAAGGCGCCACTCATACATTTGAGAAGGTGCTCATGATCGTTGACGGAGCTGACGCCAATGTCGGCAAACCGTACGTTGACGGTGCCGCGGTCTCGGGTCGAGTGATCTCTAAGATCATCGATCAAGAAGTCACCGGCAGGAAAATATCCTCCGTCCGCGACAAAAAAATCATTGTGTATAAAATGAAACCCAAAAAGGGTACCCGCGTTAAGAAGGGTCATCGCACGCAGTTCACCAGAGTGATGATTGATTCGATCGCCGTGGGCAGCAAAGTAGTGGCTGAAACTGAGAAATAGCCCCTCGCCGTCGAGCATTCTTGTCGGTAATTGATCCGTTCTCAGATGGAGTTGATTCGTTATGGCACATAAAAAAGGCGCTGGCTCGACCAGAAACGGGCGTGACAGCAATCCCAAACGTTTGGGAGTTAAAGTTTACGGCGGTGAAGTTGTCATCCCTGGCAACATTCTCGTCAGACAACGAGGAACCAGAATTCATCCTGGTTTCAACGTTAAAAGAGGTAGTGACGATACTTTGTTCTCCATGATCGAAGGCATCGTGACTTATGAAGATCGCAGAGGCCGCAAGCGAGTTAGCGTCTATCCCTCTTAGTTGATACTGCATAATCATTGACTAGTGAAGTCCTGATTCTTTCAAAACCGCTTCATCCCCTCATTGCCAAATGGGGAGTGAGCGATCAGGTTAAACCTGACACTCCTGTAATTGAGTTTACAGGGGTGTCTTATGATTCCCGGTCGGTGAAAGAAGGTCATATCTTCTTTTGCATTCATGGCGAAAAGCTCGATGGCAACGAGTTTATCCCGCAGGCAGTAAAAAACGGTGCCCGCGTGATCGTCAGCGAAAAACCTGGAACCGCAGGGGAAGGCGTTCTCTACTTAGTAGTTAAAGATGCACGTCAGGCGATGGCCGAGGCTGCCGACTATATATTCGGCGAGCCCAGCACCAAGCTAAGAATTATCGGCGTGACCGGTACCAACGGAAAGACCTCGACGACTCACCTTGTCGAGCACATATTCAACACGGCAGGAAAGAAGGTTGGTCTCGTCGGCACCATGGGCGCGAGGTGGTCAGATTCCACCGAATTCGGTGGCTATCTGGACTTGCAC
>CAYTDR010000337.1:0-7792 GCA_964436185.1 uncultured Candidatus Obscuribacterales bacterium
TGGTGCCACATTGGTCAATTATGCCCCGGTCATCAGTATTACCAAAGATGATCAGGGATTTGTTGACGGCGTGGTAGCTCTGGACTCTGAAAGCGGAAAAGAGATGACTATCAAGGCTCACGTAGTGATCAATGCAACAGGAGCTTTCAGCGACAACGTAAGACGTTTGGCAGAACCGGAAGTCGAGGGGATGATTGCGCCGAGCCAGGGAATTCATCTGGTTTTCGACCGATCGTTTTTGCCTGGAGACACGGCAATTATGGTGCCGCATACAAGCGATGGTCGCGTGATGTTCGCAATCCCCTGGCATCAGCATGTGCTCGTTGGTACGACCGACACAGCTATTGAGAAAGCAGTGCTGGAGCCGGTGGCATTCGATCACGAGATTGAGTTTATTCTGGAGACTGCCGAGAAGTATCTCGAAAGTGCGCCTTCGAGGAAAGACGTCTTGAGCGTGTTCGTGGGTATCAGGCCGCTGGTGAAGATGCCTGGGGGCGCGAGTACGGCCGCATTATCACGAGACCACACGATTCATATCGATCCCTCCGCCCTCTTAACCATATGTGGTGGCAAGTGGACTACCTACCGCCATATGGCCGAAGATTGTGTCGACCACGCAGTAATTCTGGCACAACTTGACGAAAGACCATGCGTAACAAAGGATTTGAAGATTCACGGATACCACACCAAAACCAAGCAGTTCGGCGATCTGGCTGTCTACGGTTCAGACGCGAAGATGATCCAGGCTCTCATTCATGGAGATTCGCCCCTGGGTGAACGGCTTCATCCGGCTCTGCCGTACTGCCGGGCCGAGGTTGTATGGGCGGTGCGCAAAGAGATGGCACGCACCGTCGAGGATTTCCTTTCTCGAAGAGTACGGGCATTATTTCTCAATTCCAAAGCAGCGCTCGAGATGGCGCCCGTCGTGGCTGATATCATGGCGGAGGAACTCGGAAAGACCGAGGAATGGAAGCAGGAGCAATTGAAACAGTTCAATGATGTGGCCCGTCCTTACATACTCTCAGCATCAGGTGTTTTGAGCTAGAAGCCTACCGCATTCAGCTGGATTGGTATCTAGTGATGATGTGCCAAAACTTGACGGCTCAAGGCAAAGCCGCTCGGCTTTCCCTGCCTATGAACAAAGAGAATTACTTCTTCGATACCGGGGCATATAAACCCTATAGCGAGACAGGAGAACTTGAGACGATGACCAGGGAATATAAATGGACCGCACCCCAGGCTTTTTTTGTCTCTTTGGCCCTGACCTTCACGCTTACAGCCGCCAAGACCGAAGCAGCTGAACAAACTTACAATCCACAATTTCAAAACATGGCCAATGGACAGTTCCCCGGAATGCCAAACGGACAGATGCCTGGGATGCCTAACATGCAAATGCCGGGCATGGCAAACGGTCAGTTCCCAGGCATGCAAAACGGACAGATGGGCATGCCAAACGGTTATCCAGGCATGCCAAACAGCCAGCAGAAAGCACAGCCGAGTGAGCAACAACAACAGATGATGAAGCTCCAGAAGAACGTGCAACAACAACAAGGTGTGCTGAATCAAGAATCCACCCAATTACAGCAGGATGAATCTAAGGCACTGGCGGCGCAAGAAAGCACGCAAAAATACATCGACTCCAACGATCGCTGGATCCTACAGAATGATGCCCAGATGCAGAACAATCAATCGAAACTGAACGCGCTGGAATCGAATTACAAGGACAAGGCGACCCTGGAAAGCCTGCTTCGAACCCCAGGAAACCAGCTCTACATATTGAGAAGTCTTTTGAACCGCGAAGCGCAAATGAAAGCTCAGGCTCTGGCCAACGTCCAAACCGCCCAAACATCCCTTCAAGAGCGGCAGTCCATCGTTGAGCAAGATCGCTATCGAATGAACTCCGATCGATCTCTAATGCAGCACGACCAGGGAGACTACCTGGTAAGTCGAAATAGCGCTATGTTGCAACAAGCGGAACAGGCTCGATGGCAGGCGAATCTTCACCCCGGACAGAGTGGGCGATACCTGTCGCAGTTCAATCAGAACCCTTACGAAGTCGGACAACATCCTAACGGTTTCAGCAATCCATATTGGAGACAGCCTCCCAATCAATGAAAATTGGAAGGCTCTCTCGAATGTCTTTATTTGCTGTCTAGCGTGAGGCCGCCGTTTTCTTTCCGAACTGGTGGCGCTGGTTAGAACGCCTGCCGGAGGAATGCGGACGTGCGCCGGAAGGTTTAGACCAGCCGCCGGAACTATGCGATCGCTCGCCGGAGTTGTCCGAATGCTCGCCGAAAGCTTGCGTACTGTCGCCTGACGGTCTACGAGGTCTGCCTGAGGGCTTCGACCATTCGCCGCCGGATGGCTTTGATGAACGCTTGCCCGAAGGCTTCCAGTCGCCGGAAGATCTCGAACGCTCGCCGGAAGGCTTAGACCACTTGCCGGAACCACCTTGCGAATGCTCTCCGGAAGGTTTCGACCACTCGCCGGAACCCTGCGAATGCTCGCCAGAAGGTCTTGAACGCCTACCTGCAGGCTTCCAGTCGCCAGAAGGCTTAGAACGCTTGTCGTACTGTTTAAAACGGTCACCGGAAGGATTTTCACGGTTGCCGAAAGGCTTCACGCTACGATCTCCGAAAGATTCGCCTCGCTCCACCGATGGTGTCACACGATCGCCCAACTGTTCAGTCGAAACGTCCGGGCGTTTTCTGACAGGAGACGAAGAACGAGTCATCAGTGTTCGTCCAACGACTTTTTCGATGTCACGCAAAGTTCTGCGATCGCTGTCACAAACAAAAGTGTGCGAACATCCGGCACGGCCGGCTCGTCCTGTTCTACCGATGCGATGAACATAATCCTCAGGAGATTGAGGAAGATCGTAGTTGACTACATGACTGATCGTGGGAATGTCCAGTCCTCGTGCGGCAACATCGGTTGCAACCAGCACCGTGAACTTTCCACTGCGATATCTTTCCAGTGTTCTTTCTCGTTGATTCTGGCTGACGTCGCCATGAATCTCGTAAGCTTGAATGGCGGCAGCGCGCAGATTTGCAGCAACCTTCTTGGCTTTGCGTCGCGTTTTGGTGAATACCAAAACGGAACCAGTACCGGCATCACTAATGATCTCGAGAAGCAGCGCTTCCTTTTCCGGTTCGTTAGTCTTGTGGAATTGCTGATCGATCGAAGACGGCTCGAGCCGCTCGGATTGAACCGCCATACGCACCGGATTAATCAAATAGTCTTTGGAGAGCCGCTCGACTCGCTGATCGAAGGTCGCCGAGAACATTGCCGTCTGTCGTTGTTTGGGTATGCCTTCAACAATATTGCGAATCTGGGGCATGAAACCGAAGTCCATGAGCCGGTCGGCTTCATCCAGAATCAGCATCTCTACCATTGAGAGATCAACCATGCGGCGCTGAATCATGTCGAGCAAACGACCAGGAGTAGCCACGATAACATCGGGACCAGCTCTCAGTTCTCGCGTTTGTCTTTCGTAGCCAGTGCCACCATAAAGCACGGTTGTTCTGATCTGAGCATGTGAGCCGAAGCGCTCGAACTCGACCTTGACCTGCATAGCCAGTTCTCTAGTGGGGACCAGTACTAGCGCGCGAACCTTTTTGGTGCGTTTTGCCAGACGGTCGATCATAGGGAGTACGTAGGCGGCAGTTTTTCCGGAGCCGGTTTGAGCCGAGGCCATGACGTCGCACCGGTTGAGCATCGGCCCGATTGCTTTCACCTGGATTTCAGTCGGTTCTGTGAACCCGATAGTTTCCAGGCAAACCAGTGCTTGCTTGGATAATCCAAGCTCTGCAAATGAATTCAAAATTGAAAAACCTCATGTGGAGCAGCTTCGAGAGCAGCAGATTTTATTATCGTTCTGCGAGTGCTGCTCTGTGCCGCGAAAGGCGTGGTGATACAGCCACAGCCGAAGTGCGCAGTATGGCATAGCGTGGTGGCGATGTCAAAAGTTCGGGTTTCTTTGTTTCTTTATGTGTGGGAATCTCGGCCATCCTGGCACGAATTTTCTCCGGCGACGGATCGTTGATTCGGCTAACCATGCCAAGTTTTTGCATGAGACAAATCGTCAGCCAGGACAAGTCGAATTCATGTGTACGAATACCCGAGCGCGCCGAACCAGGAAAGACGTGATGGTTATTGTGCCAGCCTTCGCCCATTGCGAGCAGGGCTACCCACCAAACGTTCACGCTGTCATCGAGGCACTGGAAATTCTTATAGCCGAGTTTCGGAATGTGGCAAAAGACATTGAGCATTAACGGTATTTGCAATACAGCTACCGCAGCCAGGATGCTGGCTAGAGCGATTTGCCAACCGAAGAGGGCCCAGAGGATCAATCGTAGTCCGACGTTGATTACCCACGATAAAGTGTGAGCACGCTTCCATCTTCCGCCCTGTTCCAGGAAGAGGTAAATCGGATCTTTCAGCAGATCTTTTGCCTGCGAATGGGGATCAATGTGCGAGGCATAGGTATCAGGCGTGAGCCAGCCTACATGTGCATTATGCAGACCGTATCTGGGAGAGTGCGGATCCAGCGGTGTATCGACATAACGATGATGTGCACGATGCATTGTCGCCCACCAGATTGGCGAGCCTTCGAATGCTAGATAGCCCAGAAGAACCCAAAAGTATTCAACATACTTCGGACACGTAAACGAGCGGTGAGAAAGCAAACGGTGGTAACCGATTGTTATGCCCATTGCTTGCAGGACATAGAGAACGACGAACACTAATGTAAATTCAATCAAAATAACTTCCTTCAGTTGTAGGTTTGGTCACAGCTCAGCAGCGATTAAGCAAGGTGAAAGCCGTATTCAAGCCGGTCTAAGACTTATCTGTAGAGTGCGGATTCTTGTCGTCCTCTACGAATATCCTGGCTGCGCTCATCCTGACTGACAAATCTGTCTGTCCATTTGTCGGTCATTAACAGATCCAAAAACTCATTAAAAGTCTCTGGAACCTCGGCCACCTGCAGCACTCGACGGCCGTCATTATCGGGACCCGGATATTGATTCCAGGTCAGCTTATCGATCTCCATTTCCTTGCGGTTGTAGTAACTGAGCAATGCCAATCCAACTTCTCTAGACACTGTGGATTTGTCAGTGACCTGCCAATCCCGAAGGATCGTGCGTCCAATGCCAATAAGATAGTATGCTCTTTCCTTTTCGTACTTCGGCTCATCGATGAAAAAAGCCCATGTTGTTTCATCGACATTGTCGAGATACAGTTCGCACCTGATTTGGAACAGTCTTCCAGACGACGACGTCAGGGCTGTCGGACCAAACCCACAGCCCATCAAATGGATTTCGACAACTCGCAAAATATGAGCATTGAAGCTAATTCCCTTCTTATCAGCCTGCACCTGAAGGCGCTTCCTGTAATCCTCGGGAATGCGAATGCTTAAATTGGAAGTCTTCTCACCCATTTGTAGTTGCGTCCCGCTCTTCTGTAGTTACGTGATTACAAACTGTACTCGATGGACTATAGCATGAGACTTCCTAAAATCGAATAGGTTAAAATGGGGGATCCAGCGGCAGTTTGGATTTTTTGGCAGCCCGCCCGATCCTGACAACCGACCTTATTACGGGATGTAATGCTCCGAACGAGCACCGCTGGCGGCTCCTTGTCATGAGCTCATGAGAAAGAGCCTGAGTTTCAAGAGCTCATTCGAGTAGGTTCACATATGTAAGGAATGAGGAGAACCCCAATCAGGCGCGCTTAGAAGGAAGACAATGGAACTTCAAGCATTCGAGTCCGGACAATCAAAGTCTTCCAACATTGGAATCTGAACGCCTGCTATCGTATGCTGGATCTAGATCGCAAGGATCCGAACTTCGGTCACAATTAAAACGTTCGTTTCGTTGCCGATTCATAATGTCAGTTGATCGCTTCACAAGACCCAGCAAAAGATTCGCCTTGCCTCTTGCCGCTCTGGTCTTGTGCACGCTGAGCGCATGCGAGAAACCGACTAATGTTTCAAAATCGGACCCTGTAATTGGAACAGATCGAGCCAAGACCGAGACACCGGATATGGCGGCCGCAAAATGTGAGCTGGAGCCGTTTAGAAAGCTCTCCAGCACAAATCCCCGGTTCGCGCTGGAGAGGATCAATTCGGCGCTGGATGCAAATCCATCCAGCAAAAGTATGCAATGGTACCGTTGGTACCTAGCCGATCGAACGGGAAGAACTGAAGAGGTTCTCCATCGCCAGGCTAAAGACTATGAAAAAATTCGCACTCTGTGGTTGGCGGAATTCCATCTATTTTGCCTGTTGCAAGCCGATCAGATGTGGCAGCTCATGCCAGCAGCCGACAAAATGGTGCGCGATTATCCGAAGTCCCGGGAAGCTCGGTTTGTCCGGGCATGGTACGCCACTCATTCCACCAACTACGCCAGGGCATTGGAAGACATCGAGGTTCTGTATCAAGACGATAAGAGCGCTGGTGTTTCCGGATGGCGAGCTCTTCTCATAGGTCTCTCGGGCAGAACCGAAGAGGCAGGAAATATTTTCAAGACCGATGAAGCGCAATTCAAGAACGATCCGAGATGGTTGACGGCCAAGGTGACCTATCTATATCGGATGCACACTAGAAAACCTTGTTTCGGAGATACCGGGTGCCATGAAGATCTAGTGAGGTCCACCAAGGACTTCGCGACAAGCTATATGCCGGACAGAGCTTTGCGTGGAGAGAGGATTTTTCGTCTGAATTCTTTGAAAGTCCTGTGGAAGACTGCACCAGAAGACATCAAGAAGGATTTCCATTGGCTCGAGCAGACAAGCCTGACACCAGAATATGAACGGTATCTGAGGCACTTCTACGACAACTGGTACGGGGATTACAGTGATGCGAATAAACTCGCCACAGGCAGAGTGACGGCATCGAAGTTTAACAACTGGTCGTCCTACTACCAGCTTGGCGCTTTCCTGCAGTATCTTAAGAGGCCGCATGAGGCAAGACAATGCTTCGAGATATCGACTCGACTGAATCCGCACCAGTACTCGTCGTACTATAATCTGGCTTCATTGTCGAAAGATCCGAGTGCTTACAAGTCCTATATCAATCTGTCCATAAAGCATTATCCGACGCATCCGGAACTCCTTTTCTCCAGGGCACATTGCTCGAAGACAGACTTAAGCGATCTTGAACTGGCGCTTAAGTTCGATCCGTCCTCTCTTCGCATGCTTCGGTTCTATATATCGAGAAAAGAGATGCTCAACCCAAAGTTGGACCTCATCAAAGAGATCGACCGAGACTGGGTTGGTAGTGACGATGAATCTGACCTGGTGTTGTTCAAGGTGCAGATGCTTAGCGATCGAAACAGGTTGGCAGAGGCTGAAGAATGGGCTAGAGTCGCAACGACTAATTGGCCCGAAAAAGTAGAAAGCTGGGTTTCCCTTGGAACAGTACTTAGCCGCCGAGAAAAATATCAAGAGGCGATCTACGAGTATTCAGCGGGACTGGCAAGCACTGGCGGACTTAGACTGCTGCTCGAACGAGGCTGTCTGTATCTAAAGGCTCTGAAATTTAAACAGGCCCTTGCTGATGCTTCCGAAGGGGTCGAGAAAACTCGCGACTGTGAAACTCAGGTTGACCTGGCAAATTTCATTAAGCTCCAAGGCCGCTCTTATTGCGAGCTTTTAAAAATAACGCAAGGAATCAAATGCTTCAAAGAAGGTGCCCGACTCGAGCCCCAGAACCCTGAGTGGTCAAATTTACTCATGACGTGGCACCTCAAGCGAGGAGTGTACAGGCTTGGCTCTTCGTCGCAAACAGAAT